>MVQS01000433.1 GCA_002067855.1 Syntrophaceae bacterium PtaB.Bin038 | reverse complement strand
CGTGGCCCACGGGAACCTGAGCTTCCAGATCCGCGAGGAGTTCAACGTCTCCCAGCCCCTGCCCTATGCCCCCCGCGGCACGGGCGGCGCCGTCGACGCGGGCCGGGGCGTCACCATGGGACCCGGCGGCCAGACCGTCGTGACCCCGAGCAGCCAGGTCAGCGTGTCGGAGGAAAAGAGATCCCTCACCGTGGTCCCCCGGGGGGTCACCATCCAGGACGTGGTCCGGGGACTCAACGCCATGGGCGTCACCCCCAGGGACCTCATACAGATCCTGCAGACCATCAAGGCCGCGGGTTCCCTGCAGGCCGACCTGAAAGTGATGTAGGAGCGACGACATGGAGGAAATCCGGCACATCCCGCCCCTTGCGACCCAGAACCTGGCCCGGATGTCGGCCCGGGCCGACGCCGCCTCGCCCGAGGAGGCGGAAAAGGACCGGAAACTGAGGAAGTCCTGCGCCGATTTCGAAGCGCTGTTCATCAGTTACATATTCCAGACCATGCGCAGGACCGTCCCCGAGAGCACCCTAGCGGCCAGGATGCCGGGGAAGGACACCTACACGATGATCATGGACCACAAGCTCTCCGAGGACCTGGCCCGCCGCGGCGGGATCGGGCTGCAGAAGGTCCTCTACGAGCAGCTCAGGCAGAAGCCCCTTGGGGCCCCGACACCGGAGGAGGTCACGGGGGCGGAGCCGGGGGCCGCCGCGAAAAAAACGCTAAAGACGGACTAGGGTTTTGCCGATCAGTGTGTTAAGATTCCCGCAGAGGAGTACGAAATGAAGATTTCCAAAGTGGACGACGTCACCCTCCAGATGATCCAGCAGTACCAGAAGGCCGACAGGGTCGAGGACCGCTCGCAGGAGAAACCGGAGAAGGCCGGCGCCGCCAATCTCGTACCCGAGGAAAAGGTGAATCTTTCCACCACGGCAAAAGACGTTCAGACCCTGAGGAACGCCGTCTCGAGCCTGCCCGACGTCCGGGAGGACAAGGTGCAGGCCCTGCGCGAGCAGATCGAGAAGGGGACCTACAAGGTCGATGCGGAGAAGGTTGCCGAGAAGATGGTGGGAGAGTCGCTGCTCGACGTCCTTTCCTGAGGGAATCGGACTGATTCCCCCCGAACCATCCCAGGGATCCAGACCTGTCCGCAGCCCAAGCCGTCCTGAGGAACCGAGGGAAGGGCGGGGCGCCGGAAACGGCCCCCGCCGGATTCCCGCGACGCCGGATCGCCCGATGACCGGCGATCTTCCGGAGGACAGGTGCGCCATGCTGAATCCCGACCTGCAGATGATCCACGAAACGGAAGGGAGGGCCGATCTGGATTCCCTCCTGGGCTCCCTGCTGTCCGTTCTCCGCAAGGAGATCGAGATCTACGGAGAACTCGCCGAGGCCGTCGCCCTCGAGGCGGACATGCTCCGGAAGCCCTCCCTGGAGAGTCTCCACGAGAGCAATGCCCGGAAGGAGACGTGCATCCTCAAGACCCGGCTCCTGGAGGAGGTGCGGGCGAAGACCGTCGGCCGGATCGCCGCAGCCCTGGGGCTCGACGAAAGGGGCCTGAAGCTCCAGGCGATCCTGCCGCACGCGCAGGGCGACCTGGGCCGCGGCCTCCGGGACTGCCACCGGGAGCTCCGCTCGCTCGCCGACCGGATCCACGAGGGCAATCTCCGCAACCGGGGCCTGCTGGATGCGTCGCTCGAGGGGGTCCGCGCCGGCACCGAGTTCCTCGGCAACCTCCTCGGCGGCGGGGCGACGTACCTCGACTCGGGGGCCCTGAAGCACAACGGCCTGAGCGGACGAATCTGCTCGGAGAGGGGGTGATCCCATGTCCGGCATCTACCAGATCCTCAACACGGCCAAGGAAGGCCTCCGGGCGGCCCAGGTCGGCATGGCGGTGACGGGCTCGAACGTCACCAACGCGCACACGCCCGGCTACGTCCGGCAGCGGGCCGTCATGGCCGCGACCAGCCCCGGCGAGGCCGCCGGGAACGACATCCAGACCGGCGTGGAGGTCACCACGATCGAGCGGCTCTACAACCGCTTCATCGAGGTCCAGATGGTCGAGCAGTCCTCCCAGGTCGGCGAGGCCTCGATCCGCAAGGAGACCCTGGACCGCATCGAGACGATCTTCAACGAGACCGACGGGGGCGGCCTCAGCGAGCTGATGAACCGTTTCTGGCAGGCCTGGGAAGACCTCTCGGCAAACCCCACGGGGCAGGTGGAACGGACGGCCCTGGCCAATGCCGCGGACAACCTGGCCGCGATGTTCCGCGAATACGCGGGCGAGCTTACCGCCATCCGGGGCGACCTCAACACGCAGGTCGCGGCCGCGGTGGGCGAACTCAATGGGTACCTGTCCGACATCGCCTCCCTCAACGGGAAGATCGTCGAAGGCCTGAGCGGCGGCGTGAACGTCAACAACCTCCTGGACCAGCGCTCGGCGCTGCTCAAGAAAACGGCCGGTCTCATCGATATCCAGTACGTCGAGGAAACGGGCGGGGCCGTCAACGTCCTGACCTCCGACGGCCGCTCCCTCGTCCAGGGGATCGCCTCCTGGCAGCTCGGCGTCCAGGTCCGGAGCGACGGCTTCTACGACGTCGTCTACGCCGATGCCCCGGCGGCGCCCATCAACGGCGCGATCGGCGGGGGGAGGCTGGCGGGGCTCATCGACATGCGCGACACCACCGCGAAGGGCTACCTGGACGATCTCGACGGTCTTGCCGGGGCGCTGATCTCCGCCGTGAATGCCCGGCATGCCTCCGGGTACGACCGCTACGGGAACGCGGGGGGAACCTTTTTCGAGCCCCTCGGCGCCACGGGGGCCCGGGACATGCAGGTCTCGTCGGCCGTCCTGAGCGACCCGAACCGGATCGCCGCGTCGGCGACCGTGAATGCCGGCGGCGACAACGCCCGGGCGATCGCCGCCGTGCGCGACGAGATCCTCATGGGCGGCGCGGCCACCCTCGGCGAGTTCTATGCCTCCCTGGTGGGACGGGTCGGCCAGGATGTCACCCAGGCCGCGAGAAGGGAGGCGCACGAGACGGGCGTCATGACCCAGATGACCAACGCCTGGGAGCAGACCTCGGGCGTCTCCATCGACGAGGAAATGATGAACCTCATCAAGTACCAGATGAGCTACCAGGCGGCGGCCAGGCTCGCCATGGCCGCGGACGAGATCCTCCGGTCGCTTTTGGAGATGACGTAAGGGGCCGTTGGGCAGAGAGGTGCGCGGATGCGAATCACGGAGAACATGCGGTACGGGTCGCTCATCGCCGGCCTGGGGCGGGCGCAGGGCAATTACAGCTCGCTCATGGAGCAGATGGCGTCCCAGAAGAAGATCAACCGGCCCTCGGACGACCCCGTGGGGACGACGCGCGTGCTCGATTTCCGGGGCGTGCGCGACACCATCGCCCAGTACGGGCGCAACATCGAAAACGCCGACGCGTGGCTGCAGTTGAGCGAAACGAAGCTGGAAAACATCAGCGACCTCATCGGCAAGGCCCGCGAGGCGGGGATCAACGACCAGTCCTCGCAGACCCGGCAGGTCCTCGCCCAGAACGTGGGGTCGCTCCTGGAGGAGATCCTTGCACTGGCCAATTCGAAGTTCGGCGAGCGTTACCTCTTCGCGGGCTCCCGGACGGATCGGGCCCCCTTCGAGCGGATCATCCTGCCCGTGGCCCATTCCGCCAACGGCTTCGACGGCTCCGTATTCTCGGGCGGGACCTACACGGGTGCGGCGGAGAAGACCTACACCGTGCGGATCGCCTCCGGCGGGGCGCTCGGCGCGGCGACCTGCGAGGTGTCCGACGACGGCGGGGCCACCTGGAGCGCCGCGGCTACCGTCCCCGCATCGGGGATCGTGAGCCTCGGCGACGGGCTGACGGTCCGCTTCGGCGACGACGGCACGACGAACCTCACGGCGGGCGATCTCTTTTACGTAAACGCCTACGCGGGCGGCAGGACCACGGATGCCCGCGTCGAAGCGCCGCAGGCCGCGTCGAACAACGCCTTCGCGGGCACCGTGGCGCTCGACGCTTCGAGCGGCCCCTACGGCGGCGACCGGAACCGCACCTACGCCGTACAGTTCGTCAACGGCGGCGGCGCCGTCGGCGAGGCCGATTACCGCGTCTCCACGGACGGAGGCCGGACCTGGGGAGCCGTGCAGACGGCCTCCTGGGGCAGCACGATCACCGTGGACGACACCCCGGGCCGCGAACTCGTGCTCTCCTTTGCGGCCTCGGGGCCCTCGGACGGGTTTGCGGAGAACGATCTCTTCACCGTGAACGCCTACGCCCCCGGGGTCTACAGCGGCAACGGCGAGGATCTCTCCGTCGCCACGGGCCGCGGCAGCCGCATGGTCTACAACGTCACCGGGGAGGAGGCCTTCACGGACCGGGGCCGAGGCGGCGTGGACCTCTTCGCCGTGCTCGAGTCCCTGAAGACGGCCCTGGAGCAGGGGGACCGCGAGGGCGTCATCGCCCAGGTCGACCGCCTCACCGCCGCCCAGAACACGATCCGGCAGTACGTGGCCGAAAGCGGGGCACGGCGCAGCAGCCTCGACATCACCCGGGCGAACTACCAGGTCCTCGACGACAAGGTCGCCGGCCTCATGTCCGCGACGGAGGACGTCGACCTCGAGCGGCTCATCGTGGAGTTCAAGATGAAGGAGACGGCCCTGCAGGCCTCCTACGCCATGTCCGTGCAGATCGGGAAGATGTCGATCCTGAACTACCTGTGATGAAGGCACTCAAGTTTTTTGGGGGAGGGTCCGATATGTACCGGTGAAAGGGCAGCGAAATCCGGAAAGGAGGTGGAGTACGACAGCGGCTTCGGACCCGCACCGGGGGTTTCAATCCCACCGAAATCCCGACGCTCTTTCGGACCCGCCGGCAAGAATGCCGGCCACAAACCCCAGAAAAGGAGACTTGATTCATGGCTATCAGTGACATCTCTTTGACCTCCGGAATGAGGTCCAACCTCGTCAGCCTCCAGGGCACCGTCGATCTCCTCAACCGCACCCAGGAACGCCTCGCCACGGGCAAGCGGGTGAACAGCCCGCTGGACAACGCGACCAACTACTTCGTGGCCAAGTCCCACATGGACCGCGCCTCCGACCTGAGCGTCCGCAAGGACGGCATGGGCGAGGCCATCCAGACGGTCAAGGCGGCCAACGAGGGGATCAAGGCCATCACGGACCTGATCGCGAGCGCCAAGGGTATCGCCCAGTCCGCCCTCTCGGCGGGGACGGCGGAGCGATCCGTCCTGGCGGCACAGTACGACCAGATCCTGACGCAGATCGACCAGTTGGCATCGGACTCCGGTTACAAGGGGACCAACCTCCTGGATTCGGGCGACCTCACGGTTCAGTTCAATGAGGATGGAAGCAACTCGCTGACCATCTCCGGCTTCGACGCGTCGACCGCCACGACCGGCCTGGGTATCGATGCGGCCGTCGGCAACTGGGCGGATGTAAGCGACATCAGCGGCACGGGCGGCGCCATTGCGGACCTCGATGCCGCGCTGAACACCCTGCGGGCGCAGGCCAAGAACCTGTCGTCGAACCTCAACATCATCACCACGCGAAGCACGTTCACGCAGGGGATGATCAACGTCCTCACGGAGGGCTCCACCAACCTCACGGCGGCCGATACGAACGAGGAGGGAGCCAACATGCTCATGCTCCAGGTCCGGCAGTCCCTGGGCACGACGGCCCTCAGCCTCTCGGCCCAGGCGGCGCAGTCGGTCCTGAGGTTGTTTTAGCAGCGGGGACCTGAGCGGGAGCGCCTATCTCCCCTCGAGCCAGGCCCCCATGCAGGCTTGAACTCTCGCATAGGCGCAGCATGAGGAGGGGCCTCGCGCCCCTCCCCATGCCTGCCTTGCAGGAGGGAGCGTCATGGAAGGAATACGAACAGCCATCGACCGGGCGCTGATCGCCGCCGAACAGGCCAAGTCGTCCATGGACGCCGCGACCAAGCGGATCGCGACCGGCAAGAAGATCAACGCCGCGTCCGACGACCCGGTCCGGTGGGCGTCCACGCAGAAGGCGCGGTCGGTCGACGGGCATCTCCAGGCCGTCAACTCCGGCCTCGAGTCCGCCGCGATCGGCATCCGGGGCGCCGACCAGGCCATGGCGGCCATCGAGGAGCACCTCGACCAGATGATCGAGATCGTCAAGCTCTTCCCCCCGTACCCCGAGGGGGACAATGCGGAGGAACGGATCCGGATGCTTCGGAGCTTCAACGGGATCCGGCGGCTCATCGACCAGCTGACCGTCCCGCCGCAGGACGACCTGGGGCAGGCGATCATGGCCGATCCCGCGTCGAACGACGTGCCGGACTCGTGGCCGGTCATCGTCAACGAGCAGGGGGACGTCAGGACGATCCGGCGTCAGGAGGTCCACACGGGGCCGACGGGGCTCGACATCCCCGAGATCACCGAGGCGGACCTGACCGAGGACGGTCAGGCCGGCGGTCCCCTGAGCCGGCAGAAGCTCGACGACATCGCGTCCCATCTGGAAAACGCCAGGGCCGTTCTGCGGCAGCGCAGGGACGCCCTCGGCAGCGACGCGGCCGCCATCGCCCGGGCGAAGGCGTCCAACGCGGAGGCCGCCGCATTCCACAAAGCCTATGCCGAAACGTTGGAGGCCGCCGACATCAACGAGACGGCCGCGCAGGTAACGAGCATCCAACTCAAGCAGTCTCTGGCCCTCGAGTCGCTGGGGAGCATCACGTCCATGCGCTCGGAGCTGGTGGCGCTGCTGAAGTGATCCCATGGCCCTGAGAATCGAGCTGAAGCCGCGGGAGCGGTTCATCCTGGGGGGGGCCGTCGTCCGGAACGGGGACGCGCGGTCGGAATGGGTCCTCGAGAACAACGTCCCGATCCTCCGGGGGAAGAACATCATGAGCCTCGAGGAGGCCGACACCCCGTGCAAGCGGATGTACTTCCTGATCCAGCTCATGTACGTGGAGGGCGGCAACCTCGAGGGGCACCAGGACACCTACTGGGCCCTCGTCCGCGATATCGTCGGGGCTGCTCCCAGCCTGCTCGATCTCATCGATGCCGTCAATGAGCAAATCGTGGGGGGGCGCTACTACGAGGCCCTCAAGCTGACCCGGAAACTCATCAACGAAGAGGAGAGGTTGATCCGTCATGCAGACGCAGGTTCAGGCCTATCAGAACACCCATAAGATGGTCATGTCGGACCGCGAGGTGGAAGCGGCGGTCCTCACGAAGGCGGCCCTCATGCTCCGCGACTGCCAGGAGAACTGGACCCGCGGGGGCAGCAACGGCATGCTCACCGAGGCGCTCCGCTACAACCAGCTCGTGTGGAGCATCTTCCAGGGGGAGATCACGAGGAAGGATCACCCGATGCCCGTGGACCTGCGTCAGAAGATCCTGACCCTGAGCCGGTTCATCGACCGGCGCATCTTCGAGGTCATGGCCTACCCCGATCCGGCCAAGCTCGATGCCGTCATCAACATCAATCTCAACCTGGCCGCCGGCCTGCGGGGGTCCCCCGCGGGAGACGTGGATGACTGAGGACGAAAACCCACAGCGAGTATAAAAACAGGGGCATCCGAGCGGTCGGACGCCCCTTCTTTTTGGCTTCAACGCGGTGGCGGGTTGCACCATTCCCGGCCTTCGGCGCGAGACGCGGCGGAGGTTCGATCAGAGCAGTCGCGATTCGCCCCGACGGTATCGGTCGCATGCGGTTTGGACCGGCGGGATTTCGGCCTCCACGGCCGACATGACCTGCGCCACGTCCCCGGGGCCGTTCTCTAGGCCGCGGGTTCTCAGCTCGTCCTCCCAAAGACGGCGTGCCGTCTCGAGAAGGGTTTCGGCCTCGTCCGTGCGGCCGGATGCCCGAAGCCGCGATGCGTAAACCTGGAAGAACGCGGCCGGATTGATATCCTGCGCCGAAAGAGCACGGATTCGCGCCTCAGCCTTTTCGGATTTGCCTGTGACCAGGCAGGCGGCGCAGAAAAGAGCCGCTGCCGGTGGGTAATCTCCTGTCCGTGCAAGGAGGGTTTCAAGCCGCCCCGCAGCCTCTTCGAGACGGCCCTCGTAGAATTCGGCCATGGCCAGGTTCAGCGAGGCCTCCTTGAGGCCCGGGTCGAGCGCAAGGGCCCTGGCGCAGGCGTCGGCGGCTGAGCCGTACCGGCCCGTTTCCAGGAATGCATGCCCCAGATTCAGGTGAGCCAGGGGCAGATCCTCCGTCGAGCCGAGAGACAGGTAGCGCTCCCACAGGTCGATCGCCTCGTCGAAGCGGCGGAGCCGCCCGGCCTGGACGGCCAGCTCGTAGAGCGCCCGGGGGTCTCCGGCCTCTGCGAGTTTCTTATGTCCCAGACGGTAGTACATCTCGCCCTTGCTCCTGCCGGCCAGGGGACCGTAGTGATGGACGGTCACGTCGCAGGGAACCCAGCGGAACCCGTGACGCGTCAGGGCCGGCTCGATCATCTCGTGGACGGCCCCCGCATAGCGGATGCGGGGGTCGTTGCGGAAGAGCCGGACCTTCGTGCTCGGATACCACCCGGGACCTTCCTCCTCGGCGGCATAGCGGCCGTCGTTTCGTGTCCATCCCTCCGTGTTCATCTCGGCCGAATAGTTGCGGGTGAGGATGAGGTATCCGGCGATGTCGTCCGGAGCCTCTTGTACGATGGGGCTCAGACGCATCGCGTCCGCGGGGGAGAGCGCCTCGTCCGCGTCGAGGACGAGGATCCACTCCCCCGTCGCCTTGGAGAGGGCGAAATTCCGGGCCGCCGCGAAGTCGTCGCACCAGGGGAAATCGAAGACCGTTGCTCCTTTCTCGAGGGCGATCTCCCGGGTCCGGTCCTTCGACCCCGTGTCCACGACGATCATCTCGGAGACCGCCTCCCGGACGCTCGACAGGGCCCGGCCGATCACCGCTTCCTCGTCGCGCGCGATCATGCAGAGGGACAGGGAAGGGCAGGGGGTCGCCGCCCGGTCCGTCTCTGTCGGCACGGGTGTCCCCGGCACGGGATCGTCCGCCTGGGCGGGGCCCAGGAAGGAAAGCAAGGCGGCCGCCTCGGGAATCCGGCCCGCGCACTCGAGCTTCGCGGCGCACTCGCGCAGGAAGGTGAGATCCCCGAAGCCCTGCCTGCGCAGTTCCTCGATGCAGTCCAAGGCTTGATCCCTCTCGCCCCGGACGATGCGGGCCGCCGCGAGCAGGCCCGCTGCCGCAGGGTAGGCCCCGATCCTCTCGAGGAGAGCCTCGAGGATGCGCACGGTCTCCGCGATGTCCCCCGCGTAGAACTCCCCCAGGGCGCAGTTGAGGCCGGCCTCCTTCATCCCCGGGTCGAGCGCCAGGGCCTTCCGGGCGGACTCGAGGGCCTCGGGGTAACGCCCGTGCTCGAGGTGGATGTGGGCCAGGTTCACGTGGGCGCGGGCCATGTCCGGACGCAGCTCGGCGACTCTCGTCCAGAGGTCGAGGGCCTCCTCGACGCGGCCGAGCTCCATGGCCTGCACGGCCAGCTCCCGCAGGCTCTCCACGTCGCCGTTTCCCTGTTCGAGCTTCTTCCTTCCGAGGGCGTAGTAGGCCTCGCCCTTTTCGCGGGCCTTCTCGGCGTCGAGCTTTCCGTAGTGGTGGACGGGCACGGCGAGCCGCTCCGGTTTCACCCCGAGCCTGCGAAGCGAGGGCTCCACGATCTCGTGGACGGGGTTTTCGAAGCGGATGCGGGCGTCCCGGCTGAAGAGCCGCACCTTCTCGCTCGGGAACCAGCCGCTGCCCGCCTCCTCGGCGGGATACTCGCCCACGTTGGCCCGCCACCCGGTCTGCTGCGTGAGGTTCAGGTAGTTGCGCGTCTCCATCGTGAAGGCCCGCGGCTTCTTCGGTGCCTTGCGCGCGGCCTTCCGGAGGGTCGGGTAGTCCCTCTGCGAGAGCGCCTCGTCGGCGTCGAGGACGAGGACCCAGTCGCCGGAAGCCTTCTCGAGCGAGACGTTTCTCGCGGCGGAGAAGTCCTCCGTCCACGGGTGATCGTGGACCTTCGCGCCGAGAACCCGGCAGAGTTCACGCGTCCGGTCCGTCGAGCCCGTGTCCACGACGACGATCTCGTCCACCACGGGCTTCACGCTGCGCAGGCAGCGCACGACGTTCTTCTCCTCGTTTTTCACGATCATGCAGAGCGACACGCCGGGGCGCCTGCCGGCGCCATGAGGCCCGATCTTCTCCCGAACCGCGAGTGCCGCGGCGATGAAGCCGTCGTCCGCCTCGAAGGCATCCATGGCGTCCTCGATCCGGGCCATAGCCTCTTCGAATCTTCCCTGCGAGAGCAGCAGGTCGATCAGGAGGAAGGCGATCGTGCGGCTCGCGGGGTAGAGGCTCCGGGCTTCGCGAAATGCCCGTTCCGCCCGCGCCTGGGCTTCGATCGCGACCGCCGCGGCATGGTAGCGCTCGGCAAGGTCCGAATCGCACGGCGTGAGAATGAAGCCCCTTTCCAGGAGTTCGAAGGCTTCATCATGCCGCCCTTCAGCCCAGGCGAGCACACCCAGGTTCGTATGGGGCTCGCCAAAGGACGGATCGGCCTCGACCGCCTTCTCGAAGCATTCTCTTGCCTGCTCCGCGGCGCCCCGCCGGAAGGCAATGACGCCCTTGAGATTCAGTGCGGAGGAACAATCGACACGGACGGAGAGCGCCTTGGCGGCAAACTCCTCCGCTGCGTCCAGGTCGTCCAATCCCTCCCTGCATTGCCCTTCGAGGATGAGCCTCTCCTCGGGTGCGGGGCTTGCAGGGGCCTCGGTCAGCACCTCGAGGGCCTCCCGATATCGCTTGGCCCGAATCAGTCCCCCGGCCATCTCATGGTAGGCCCGGTGGTCCTCAGGCATGTCCCGGATCACCGCAAGCCAGAGATCGACGGCAGCCTGAAGATCTCCCCGCAGGAAGCGTTCCCGGGCCCTTTCCCGGGCGACCAGGGAGCGAATCTTCCTGCCTTCCTCGGCCTCCTGCTCTAGGGCCCGCCATTTGCCGGCGTATATCCGTCGGTTTCCTGTCATCGCCGATCCGTAATCGATTCGGTTTCCGATGAAGCTTCGGCTCCCGACGTGGTGGATGAAGACATCTCCGGCAATCACGTTGCGGTAGCCGGCGAGTGCCGCCCTCGCGCAGAGGTCGTCGTCCTCGAAATTTCCGGTTCCGAAGCTTTCGTCGAGCGGTCCGATCTCGTCGATCAGGCTCTTTCGGAAGAGCATGCAGAAACCCACCAGCCGCCTGGTTTCGATGCGCCGGCGGAGGTTTCTCCGCCTGAAGTCACGGGCATAATCTTCGAGGCCTTCCGGGGCATCGCAGTCTGCGGTATCCACTTTCTGGATCCCGCTGATATGATTCGTCATGGGGCCCACGATGCCCGCATCGGGAACGCTTCTCAGGCAGTCCATCATCCCAGAAAGCCATTCCTCGGTTACGACGGTGTCGTTGTTGAGCAGAAGGACATACTCGCCAGAGGCGGTCTCGATGCCCTGGTTGCAGCCCCTGGCGAAGCCGAGATTCTCCCGGTTTTCGATCAACCGGTATCCGGGATTGTCACGGATGAGCTGCCGCAGCCACTTCACGGTGCCGTCCGTCGACCCGTTGTCGACAAAGACGATTTCGTGCGGCTCCGGCGTGTGCCTCCGGATGCTCTCGACGCAGCGCTTCGTGTACTCGAGCTCGTTGAAGGTGAGAATGACAATGGAGACCTTCTCGTTCCTGCGGTCGATATCCCGAAGAACGAGGGCCAGGCGTTTCTGGATCGCCTCAGGCGACCACTGCGATTCGACCGTTCGCTTCCCGTTCGCCGAAAGCCTGTTCCAGAGTTCGGCGTCGTTGTACAGGCGAATCACTTTCGAGACGAACTCCCCCGCGTCGTCGGCGATGAGGGCGTCATGCCCGTCCACGAGACCCATGCCCTCGGCGCCGATGGAGGTGGTGACCACCGGCAACCCCCACGAGAGCGCCTCGCCGACCTTGCCCTTCATGCCGGCGCCGTACCGGAGGGGGCTGACGGAGATGCGGGCGTTTTTCAAGTACGGGGCGATGTGCTCCACATAGCCGGTCACGATGATCCGATCAGACGCCCGTTTTTTGACTGCTTCAGGCGGGTTGTTGCCGACGATGTATGTCTTGACGCCCGGCAATTCCGTCTGCAGCAGGGGAAGAATCTCGTCGCAGAGGAATTCCACGGAGTCGATGTTGGGCCGATGGTTGAAGTTGCCGACGAAGAGCAGGTCCGCCGTCTCTTCGTACGTCTTCCTGTGTCCGATTCTCTCATGAATGTTAGGGATGACGTCGATCGGGACGTCTCCTATGAGACTCTCGATGGCCTTCCGGTCGTCGGGCGTGACCACCCAGACCCGGTCGGCATTCCCGTAGACGGTGATCTCCCGCTCCTTGTTTTCCAGGGCTCGGGCCTTCAGGTGCTCGTCTCCCTTCAACTCGGCCTCCCGGATCTCCCGCAGGAAGTGGATGTCCACGCTGTCGACGATGACGGTGGTGTCCGGTGAGTACCGGCGAATCAGGGGCAGATAATACTCCGCCAGGTGCCAGAAGGAAAGGATTGCCGCCCTGTACGGCCGCTCGCGGAGAATGCCCTCGAGGTCCACGAAGGGGGCGATGATCAGGGCGCCTGCATGCTCCTTGGCTGACGGGTCGCCGGCGTAGGTTTCGATTCCGAGATCCCGAAGGATCGGCACGTAACGCTCCGCGTGATCGGAGTCCCTGGAGATGAACGTCACGTGGTAGCCGAGCTGCACAAGGGCCTTGAGGATGTGGAAAAGCCTCAGGGACCCGGATGCGCGGTCGAACATGGGCAGCAGGGGGTCGCAGACGAGAATGCTTGTACGTACTTTTGGAAGCGTAAACGCTTCGTCGCCCCATTTCGTATCCAGGTAATCGCGATCCCCGGCGCATAGCGTCTGCGGAGAAGGCAGGCAGGCGGCGCTCTGCCTAGATTGTCTCTCCTGCACGATCCCCTTGAGCCGAAACGCCTCAAACGTCCAGCGATAGAGCTTGTGCAGTTCGTCGAGTTGACCGTTGCCCGCTCCATGGTCATGGACGGCCCGAAGGGTGTTTTCTAGTTCCCGGACTCGCTCTACCTTCCGCGCGAGGTTCTTTTCCGCGAAGGCCCACTTCTCCTCCGCCTTCCTGGTTTTGCAATATTTGTGGATTACGGGGTCGGGGTGCAGCTGGTCGAACAGTGCGGCGAAGCGCCCCTTCCCCTCGCAGCGCTTACAGAAATCATCGTAACTCACCGGACGGATCATGAAGCTGACGGCCCTCTGATTGAAGACGACCTTCAGGCCGACTTTTGACAGGCGATAGCCTAGTTCGATGTCCTGAGTCAGCCGAAAGGCCTGATTATGGATGCCGTGCCGCACCAGAAGAGATCTCTTGCAGGAGGATCGACCGCCCCAGAAGTAAGTGAAATCGAGAATCTGCCCGTCCACGAGATGGGAGTAAGAAAACAGCAAGTGTCCAACATTCGTGACGTAATGCATCACGGGGGTGATTTTGAGCTTTGGGGACCAAGCGGTATATCCCAGTACGGCAATTTTTTCGTCGGGATGTTCATTATGACTCCGAAGGTGTTCACGCAGCAGGTTCTTGTCTGCGACGTCGTCGTCGTCGAAAAAGAAGAGGATAGGCGCCCTCGAGGTGAAGATGCCAAGATTCTTCGCTGCCGCGATGCCCGAGTTTCTCTGGTAAAAGTAGCGCAGGGGTAGCAGCCGTCGCATCTGATTGCATACGTTTCGGGTTTGATCGCTTGAGCCGTCGTCGATGACTATAACCTCATAATTCTTCTGGGGAATGCTTTGTTTGACGAGGCTGCGTAGCGACTGATGCAGGTAGGCCGATCGGTTGAAGGTGGGGATAATGACACTGATCAAAGGGAGATTCGTACCGTTTGTCATGACCGGTCTCCTTCGACGGGGGTGACATCGACTGTGACAAAGCATTCGTCTGTGGAAAAATGATTGTGCTGCAGGAGGTATTCCCTGCGCTGCCGATCTGCTGTGGACCAATCGTAATTTGCCACCGGCTTTCGGATACTGTGATCAACAGGGGTATTATCAATTATACCCATTTTCATGTTCCGCTCGCGGAGGAGAAAGGGCCAGACATTGCCGTATCCCCACCCCATGGGAGAGGAGAGGTCAAAGGGAAAGACGAAGTCGAAGACGGACGCGTGAAAACTCACCACGGGACCGATTTCTACGTATTGGGTTTCCCGGGCGAGAACTCCCCCCTGCTGCTCCGTGATGGGGTGATCGATGTAGGAATTCGATGTTCGAGCCGGCTGGGCAATGACGAATTCAAGTCGCCTTTGCAGAGGGATGAACTCATCGAGAAAGTTCTCGGGCAAGACGACATCATCGTCCGTCATCAGGACATATTCATACCTCGACAGGTCCTCGTTGCGCAGGAGCTCGTTCATGATCGTAAATTTGGGCTTTGTAACGAGTTTACGTGATTCAGCGCTTTTTCTGATTTTGGTTCGTTTACCCTCTTGCAAAACAAAACGGATTCCTCTTTCTTAGATTTGGCGAAATCAAAAGAAAAGGAGGAATCCGTTGGGCG
>MVQS01000432.1 GCA_002067855.1 Syntrophaceae bacterium PtaB.Bin038 | reverse complement strand
GAACCCGTAGAAGGCCGAGTTGACGAACTTCAGGACCTTGGCGGCGATGACCTGGTCCTCGGAGATGATGTTGCTGACGGCCGCGATCGTCGCGTCGGGGGACTGGAGCAGCTTGCCCAGCTTCGAGTAGATGACCGGCAGCGTGGGGATCCTGTCCAGCGAGCTGACGATTCGTTCGATGTCTTTGGCGTTCATGGTCTCTCGGGTCTCTTCGGTTCCGGTTTCGTCAGTCGGAGGTTCCTACGACTCCGTGGCCTGCCTGATCTTCAGCTTCCTGGCGATGCGGTAGATCTCCGACATGAGCTCGTTGCCGTCGAGGGGAGGGAAGATGCCGCTGAGCTCCCTTTCGATGGCCTCGATCACCTCGGGCGAGACGGTCTTCATCTCCTCCTGGTCGAGCTGCTCCCGGTCGGCCCCCTCCACGTCGGCCTCCGGGATGCCCCAGGCCTTGAGAAGCATGATGTGCCTCTCCGTGAGGGTCATGCCCTGCTTGATCATGATGTTGCCGTGCTTGTTCTTCACATCGGCGGCAAGCGTCATGCCTTCCTTGAGGTCGTTGATGTTGAGAATTCCCATCGCCGGCGTCGTCCTTCGCGCTTTTGATTGCGGTCGCTCCCGGGGTCTGCCGCCCGCTTCGGGTCTGCGGACGCAGGAAGCCGTCCTGTCATCATGCAAATATCGGGCCTCCGGCCGGACGGGAGGCATCAAGCAACAAGGGTCAAGCAGCAAGCATTTATTCCGAGGGGGAGTATCGTCCTTCCTGGTTGCTTGATGCTTGTTGCTCGAGCCTTGTTTCCTGCATCGCGGCGTTGACGCATCATCGTTTTTCCGATAGGGATATTGAAGGGATGGAAATGAGGGCTCATGGAGCAAGGGCAATGCGGATCCTGATGTTCGGGTGGGAATTCCCCCCGGCGATCAGCGGCGGTCTCGGGACGGCGTGCTTCGGCATGACCAGGGCCCTCGCCGAACGGGGCCACCGGATCACCTTCGTGGTGCCCGCGCCGCCGGACCCGGGCCGGACGTCCCACGTATCGCTCGTGGCGGCCTCCGATTTCGCCGACGCAGAGGACGGCCCCCCGACGGGTGTCCGCGTGATGCCCGTCGAATCGCCCCTGAGGCCCTACATGGCCCGGTCGGACTACGGCCTTCTCCGGGAGAGCCTCCTGGCGGTCCCGGGGCCCTACGGCCCCGACCTGTTCGCCGAGGTGGAGCGTTACGCCTCGGCGGCGGGACGCATCGCCCGCCGGGTTCCGTTCGACGTCATCCACGCCCACGAGTGGCTGTCGGTGCCGGCGGCCCTCCGGGCCCGCCGGGTCAGCGGGCGCCCCTTCATCCTTCACGTCCACGCCCTGGAATCCGACCGCAGCGGGGGGGACGGCGATGCGCGCATCGTCGCCCTCGAGCGGCAGGGCCTCCTCGAG
>MVQS01000431.1 GCA_002067855.1 Syntrophaceae bacterium PtaB.Bin038 | reverse complement strand
GTCTGACGGCACGGGGACGAGCGGGCTGGGGATCACGAACCTGCCGTCGCAGAACGTGCAGGTCACGGGCAACGTTTACCGGCTGGCCAACCCCGTGCTGAACACGCCGGGCGTGACGCTGGCGGCGCGTGTCGGGGATGCCAGTCCCACCGCCTCGATCAGCCTCACCAACAGCTCCCCCGATGTCTACACGGAGGGACTCAATGTCGCACGCGGCGCAACCGCAACGGGATTCACGTCTTCAGGGAGCATCGGCAATCTGGCTGCCGGCCAGACCAGTGCGAACGCGATCCAGGTTGCCCTCAATACGGGAACGGCGGGCAGCTTTACGGGCACGCAGGCGCTTGCCTATGTGTCCACGGGGGCCGGCACCACGTTGGCGTCGGATGTCTCCGTCGGCAGCGGTTCCGTCAGCCTCGCAGGCAGGGTCTATACGCCCGCAGTGGCCAGTGTCGGCACAACCCCCATCGACTTCGGCATCGTGCACGTGGGAGACGTGGTTGCCTCGAGAAACGTGGCCGTCACCAACGCTGCTGCGGCCACGGCCCTCAACGATGTCCTCGTCGGTTCCATCGGTACAAGTGGCGCCTCATCCTTCACGGCGTCAGGGAATCTCGGGTCCGGCCTGGGAGCGGGGCAGACGAACAACACATCGCTCAATGTTCAGCTGAACACCAGCATCGCAGGCATTTACAGCGGCGCCGCCAACCTGGCGCTCTCGAGCCGCAACGCCGATATGGCCGATCTTCCGCTTGCCACCTCGGCCATCGCTCTCAGGGCCCAGGTTAACAATTACGCCAACCCGGTCTACAACCTGGTGACGGGCGACGGGACCCTCAGCGGCAGCGGGTTCAGCTTCACGCTGGATTTCGGGGAGGTCGTGCAGAATGCCGCCGCCGAGACGGCGACCCTGCGGCTTCTGAACTCCGTCCTGGGGCCGGCCGACCTGCTCGAAGGGTCCTTCTCCTTCGACGTGGCGCTGTTCGCGTTGAGCGGGTTCACCAGCTTCACGGGGCTGGGGGCCGGTCAGGGTCTCGACGGGCTCGTCATTGCGATGAACACGGACAGCCTGGGCACCTTCTCTGAAACGATCACACTGAATGCGTTCGGCTACAACGCCAGCGGTTATCGCGGCGCCATTGAAGTCAGCCTCCTTGTTCGCGGCTCCGTCGTCGAGGGAAGCGCCGTGCCGGAGCCCTCCACGATCATTCTCATCGGGCTGGGTCTTGCCGGGCTGGCCGCTGTGCGGAGAAGATTCAGAGGATAAATCGTACCCGATAGAGGGAACAAAAAGAGGGATGCTCCCCAGAGTATCCCTCTTTTTTACCTGAAACCCGAACTTTGACCCCTGCGGCCCGGGGTCGCGATTTACTTCGCCGGGACCCTCTGCGGAAAGAGGGGAAGCTCCGTGTTGATCCGGAGCAGGATGATGCTGTTGAGCGTGTTCTCGACCTGGAAGAAGCGGTTGGCCGCCGAAGCGCCCATGGCCTTCACGAACTTCCCGTAGTATTTCTCCTTCAGCTTGAGGGTGTCCCTGTCGTTCGCGAGGACCTTCTTGGCAAGTTCCGCCGCCTTCCTGTCGGTCATCTTCTCGAAGTTCACGGCGTAGTCCTTGATCAGGGCGAGACGCCCGTCCGTGACTTTCTTGAGGTCATTCTGATAGTCCCGATAGACGTTCCAGAACGCGGCGGCCTTGTCGCCCTCCCCCTCCTTGAATACGATGACTTCCCGGATGATCGCCTCTTTCTGATCCCGGGTGTCCTGCCTCAGCAATTCCACGTAGCGGTCGACCTGCGCCTCGTCGGCGAGCGCCGCGGCGGCGGGGAGCAGCAGGGCCAGTGCGACAAACAGCAGCGCGAGCTTCTTCATGGTTTCATCCTCCTTGGGGTTGAATTCGGTTGGACAGATTCATCGCGGGGACTGTTTGTCGTTCCCGTCTTTTTTCGCGGGCGCCTCGTACCAGTTCTCTTTCGGAACCCAGACCTTCTCGGCCGGGTCCGCCACATAGTGGGGCGACATGATCTGGACGCCGTATTCGTTGAAGACGTCCTGGATGTTGCGGTGCAGCGCGTCGAGCACGGCGATCCGCCGGTTCGGCTGCGCCATTCGTGCGCCGAGCGTGTATTCGACGTAGAAGTCTGACAGCGACCGCTGCATAACGCGGGGCGGCGGGTCTGTCAGCAGGCCTTCCGTGCGATGGGCCGCCTTGATGAGCATGGCGTGGACCTGCCGCCAGGGGGTATTGTAGCCGATGGTCACCGTGGTCGTCAGGAAAACGCCGCCGGTTTCCTCCTCGCGCGAGTAGTTCTTCGTCGTTGTGCCCACGATGACGGCGTTCGGCAGGCTCACGATCTCGCCGAAAGGAGTCCGGATCCGCGTGGAGAACATCCCCAGCGCGACCACGGTGCCCACCGTTTCGCCGATCTGCACGTAGTCCCCCACGCGCAGGGCCCGCGCGTACATGAGCATGAGCCCGCTGACGGCCTGGTTCACCGTGCCCGCCGAACCGATGGAGAGCAGAAGGCCCAAGAAGACGCTCACCCCCTTGAAGGCGTCGCTGTCGCTTCCCGGCAGGTAGGGGTACATCATCACGAGGGCGAACAGCCACAGGATCACCGTGACGATCTTGCGCGTGGGCTGCGCCGTCTCGGCGTAGAGGCCGGGCAGCGAGACGCGGCCGCTCTCGACGGCGTCGAAAAAGAGCCGCGAGAGACGATTCAGGAACCGGGTGAGGATAAAGATGACGGCCACGATGACGAGCCCGGGGATGAAGCTCACGATGGTCAGCGCGATGGCCTTGATCCCGGTCGTCATGGTGTCGTGCAGCTGCTCCCCCCATGGCCGGGTGTAGGGGAACTGCATGAACGAGACGTCGAGCCACAGGTACAGGGCAAAGAGGGAAAGGGCCCACGCCGTGAAGCCGACAAGACCCTTGAGAAACAGGAGGATCCCTTCGATGTGCTGGGTAAAGCCGCCGATGGCGAGCGCCTTGAGCCTGGGACCCACGACGTCGGCAAGGTGCGCGCTGAGCCAGCGGCGGGACCGCCGGACTCCCA
>MVQS01000430.1 GCA_002067855.1 Syntrophaceae bacterium PtaB.Bin038 | reverse complement strand
TTTCGTCTGGCCGGCCTTCAGCGCGTTCCACTGCTTGCAGGCAAGCTGGCAGCCCCTGCAGGCGGTGCACTTGGAGTCGTCGTAGAGTTTGATCTTCTCCGCCATCTCACTTCCCCCCCTTCTTTACGATGTTCACCATGAAGGCCTTGCTCTCGGGGATCAGGGTGTTGGCGTCACCGATCGTCGGCACGAGGTGATTGGCCGAATCCCCGGTGGTGAAGACCTCGGGCTTCTTGTCGTTGGCGTTGTAGGTGCGGTCCGCCGTGGTCGCCCAGCCGTAGTGCCAGGGCAGGCCGACCTGGTGGACGGGGTTTCCGTCGATCACGAAGGGCTTGAAACGGGGCGTGACGATGGCCACGGCGTCGACCTGGCCTCGGGGAGACGTCACGGTTACCGGCTCCCCGCTGACGATGCCCCTCGCCCGCGCCAGCTCCTCGCTGATCTCGATGAACATGCCGGGCTGCATCTCCGCGAGCCAGGGTACCCAGCGGGTCTGCAGGCCCGTCTGCCAGTGCTCGCTGACGCGGTAGGTCGTCCCGACGAGCGGGAATCTCGGGTCGCAGCTCTCCACGTTGGAATAGACATCCAGGTCTGAACCCACGCCCGGCATGTCGAACCTGCGGATCGCCGGGTTGTGCTTCTGGGGGGACAGGAAGTTTCTTTCCACCGGGCACTCCATGGGCTCGTAGTGCTCGGGGAAGGGACCGTCAACCAGCCCCGGGCCGAATAGGGAAGCCACGCCGTCGGGCTTCATGATAAAGGGGGGCCGCCCGCTGCCGGGATCGCCCGCGCCGTCGGGCACGTCGCCCACCCACTTGGTGCCGTCCCACTGAATGGCAATCTTCCTGGGGCTCCAGGGCTTCCCCGCGGGGTCCACCGATGCCCCGTTGTAGAGGATCCGTCGGTTCACCGGCCAGGACCAGGACCACTCGGGATAGAGCCCGATGCCGGTGGGGTCCTTCGTCCCCCTGCGGGCGGCGAGATTCCCCCTGTCCGCGTAGGAGCCGCAGTAGATCCAGCAGCCCGACGAGGTCGAGCCGTCGTCCTGCAGCCAGGCGAACGAGGGGACGGGATCCCCCTTCTTGAAGTCTCTGAACTCGCCCTTCTTCGCCGGGTTCTCCACCCGTTTATCCTGCAGGAAGAGCCCGTTGATTTCCCTTGCCGCCGCGTGGGCGTCGAAGCGGAAATGAGTCGTGACCGTTTTGCCGTAGGGCCAGCTCAATTTCGTGATGGCGTCCCTGAGGGGCCCGCCCTCCTTCTCGTAGAGATCCCTGATCTTGAAGAAGAGTGCCGAGCAGATGTCGCCGTCATCCATCGCCACGCCCGGCGGGCTGACGGCCTTGTAACGCCACTGCATCCAGCGGCCGCTGTTGGTGATGCTGCCCTCCTTCTCGACGGAGGAGGCGCAGGGCAGCAGGAAGACCTCCGTCTTGATCTTCGAGGGATCCATGCCCGGGCCCCGCCAGAAGGAGCCCGTCTCGTTGTCGTAGAGATTGACGTTGACCATCCAGTCGAGCTTTCCCAGCGCCTGGCGGATCTTGTTGGAATGGGCGCCGCTGCAGGCCGGGTTCATTCCCCAGGCGAAGAGGCCGGTGAACTGCCCCTTGTACATCCGGTCGAACAGGGTGAGCCACGAGTAATCGACGCCGTCGTCGAGCTTCGGCAGGTACGAGTAGGCCTCCTCCAGGGTGGCGTTCATGCCGTAGATGGCACGCAGGAAGCTGGCCACGTACTTGGGTTTGTTTTTCCACCAGTTGAGGCTTCGGGGTTCCCGGGTCGAGGGGGTCTGCTTCTCGTTGTATTCCCTCAGGGTTTTCAGGGAGGCTCTTGGCGTGTTCAGGTATCCCGGCCAGATGTGGAACAGCAGACCGTGATCCGTGGACCCCTGGACGTTCGACTCGCCGCGCATGGCCGCGACCCCCCCGCCGGGGATTCCCATGTTGCCCAGCAGCAGCTGGATGATGGCCATGGTGCGGATGTTCTGGACGCCCACGGTGTGCTGGGTCCACCCCATGGCGTACAGTTCATTGCCGCTCTTGTCGGGCCTGCCCGTCGAACCGTACAGCTTGTAGACCTCCTCGAGCTTGGCCACGGGCGTTCCCGTGATCCGGTTCACCATCTCCAGGGTGTAGCGGGAGTAGTGCTTCTTCAGAAGCTGGAACACGCAGCGCGGGTCGGTCATCGTGGGGTCCTTCCGGATGACGCCGCTTGCGTCGGTCTGGTAGGACCAGGTTGTCTTGTCGTAGCCCCTCCCGGCGAACCCCGAGAAGACGCCCTTGTTGTCGCCGGGCAGTTTGAAGTCGGGGTTCACCAGGAAAGTGGCGTTGGTGTAGCGCCTGACGTACTCCTCGAAGTAGAGCTTGTGGTCGATGATGTACTTGATCATGCCGCCCAGGAAGGCGATGTCCGTCCCCGAGCGAAGCGGGGCGTAGACATGGGCCTTGGCGGCCGATTGCGTGAACCGCGGGTCCGCGCAGATGAGTTTGGCTCCCCGGTCCATCGCCTTCTGGATCCACTTGAAGGCGATGGGGTGGTTTGCGGCGGGGTTGCTGCCCATGATGAGGATGACGTCGCTGTTCTGAATGTCGATCCAGTGATTCGTCATTGCGCCGCGTCCGAACGACTCCGCCAGAGCGGGAACGGTGGAGCTGTGGCAGAGCCGTGCCTGGTGTTCGATGTACACCAGACCCAGCCCCCTCAGGAATTTCTGGTAGACGAAGCACTCCTCGTTGTCCAGCGCCGCGCTCCCGACGGAGGCGATGCCCTCCGTGCGGTTGACGATCTCGCCCCTGGCGTTGCGGGCGTTGAAACTCTTGTCCCGGCTCGTCTTCACGTTCCGGGCGATCTTCTCGATGGCCCACTCCCAGTCCACCTCCTGCCATGCGGTCGCGTAGGGCGCCCGGTAGAGAGGCCTGTCGAGCCGGTTCCGGTTGACGGCCATCTGGTAGATCGATCCGCCCTTGGAGCAGAGAGAACCCTGGTTGATGGGGCTGTCCGGATCACCCTCCGTGTTGAGGACCTTGCCGTCGCGGACGGACACGACGATGCTGCATCCCACCGAGCAGTACGGACAGATGGTCGTGACCTGTTTCGCATACTCGATCTTCAGCGGTTTCGCAGCCGCCGAGGCGGGACGAAACCCGATGCCGAGACCGCCGGCAGCCAGGGTGGCGCCGGAGAACTTGAGGAAACCCCTTCTGCTGACATCCATGATCTCACACTCCTTTCACTGATTGTTTCACGCTAATCGCGATCTCCCTCTCATGCGCGGGAGGTACCGCCGTTTCCCGTTAACCCGTGGGCCGCCGCCCCCGGACAGCGTTTTCGGGCGCGGCGCATCGGAGCGCATGTCGCCGGCGTGGCTTTCCCCCGCCTGCGACTGAGTTTCCCCCACCGCGGTGCCGGAACGCGGCTGGGCGCACGACGAAATCGGTTGGGCCGAGTCTCGCACGCTCGGGAAGAGGATTCCCCTGCCCGGCGGCGCGCGGAGGTTGGCAGGGGCCGTGAGCGCCTCGATTGCAATCTGTAACCTCTATGGGGTGGAAGCGGATTGGATCTCGATGACCCCACTCGACTTCCGGCCCGCCCGCCGCTTTCCGCGGCAGGACAGGCCGTTGCCTAGTCGGTCTGCGGCGGGAAAGGAGCGGATGGGAGTTCCGCAGAGAACCTGCCAGGTTCTCTGGAACCGCTTCAGATGCTCTGTGTAAGACGGATTCGTGACATTCTCATGACCGTGCCATTTTTTTCATAGGATCCGGGGCGACTGACGAGTTGCCGGGCCTCCGAAATGCACACGCCTGTTTCGGCCTTTTGTGTGCCCATGACGGCCATCCGGAATCGAGGAACTGATTCAGCGTTGGGCCGGCCTGCAGTCCCGGATGAAATCGTTCAGCAGCGTTTCGTTCAGACCCACACGGGGCATCCCGTCCAAACGTTTTGAAACCTCGCCTTTCCTGAAAAACAAAACCGTCGGGTAGATCTGGACATGATACGGGTCAGACAGGGTTTCCTGATCGTCCTGAACCCGAACGAACCCTTCTTTGCCGGCAGCCGCCTTTTCGAAAACGGGCAGGAATTTACGGCTGAAGGGACACCAGGACGCGTAAAAGAGGACAAAGACCTCGTCGCGCGATGTCAGGGCGTCATCGAGTTCGCGCTTACGGGTGATCGGGCTCTCCGGGGTTTTCAACTGCATCGGACGTCCTCCTTTTCCTGTGGTTTACGAACTCAGTGCCGGCCTCACAGCACCCTGAAGCGGTACGATTTCACCCGCAGAACGGGATGGTAGGACTGCTTGGCCCCGGCGAGGTTCTCGAGGCCCATGTCGCTTTCCTTGTTGATGTATCGACACCCGGCAAAGAGCCGCCTGGCGGATTCCATGTCGAGCACCTGATAAAGACCTCGCATGCCGGAATCCGCCTTTTCGAAGTTCAAGACGCCCATGTCCTCCGTGAGCCGCGAGGCGACGGCGAAGGCCCGCACCCTGCCGTCGACCCGGATGGAGAGGCCTTTCATCTCCAGCGGACCCAGGTTCTTCAGCGCCTCGATCGCCGCCCGTCTCTCGCAGGCCAGGTCCTCGCGCGTGTCGATCCCGCAGTCCCTCTTCCTGCACCAATCGTCCAGGAATTCGAGGCACTCCGCGATATCCTCCGGGCCAATCTCGTTGATGAAGACCCTGCCGGCTGCGGCATAATCCCGGTGAAATTGCTTCACCAGATTCCGCTTCCGCATATAGCGGTTCCCCTTCAAGGAGGCGAGATCCTCCGTCCGGTATACGTAATCTTCGTATTCCGGCTGCTCGGACACATCGAAGAGTTCCCTGATTTCGTCCATGTCATGCATCTCCAGGTAATCCTGAGGGACAAACCAGACGTTTTCGAATCCCGCCGTCGATGCAATCCGGTGCAGATCCGCCGGCGGGACGGTCCTGCCGGGCGACAGCGGGATCAGCATGTGCCTGTCTAGAGGGCGGCTGCCTGACTCATAGGCAATGACGAGCGTGCCGTCTTCGCGGATGGCATAGCCCGCCTGAAAGACGCAGTCCCTCCAGGCTATCAGAGACGAAAGGGAGTAGACGCTCAGCCGGAAGGTCATGCTCTGGAAATAGTCCTTGAGCATCGGGTAGTCGGACACGGCAAGACGGGAAAAGGCCGTTGGTCGAATGCGATCGGCTCCCCGAACGTCAGGACACGAGACCGGGCCTGGAGCATCATGTGGATTCATCTTGCTTTTACGTCCACCTCCTCGTCCTCTGTACTGTCCGTATGTACGAGAGTCCCGCAGCTCGGTCCCTGTACCCCTTCCCTTCCATGGCTGAAAACGTGGCCGGCGCTTTCGGGAAGAATGCCGAGAACGTTCCGGCACAAAAACAGCAGATCGCCTATCTCGAGCCGCAGCTGCCGTTTCAGCCCGCCATGGCCCCCGGCGGCGTTGAGGGAGCGGTTGATGCGCCGGGCCGAGGCAAAGAGGAGCGCCAGGGCCCCGGGGATGTTGATATCCTGACGCATCGCCTCGCGGAACCGTGCCCCGAGTTCGGACGTGCCCTCCGCAACCCGGGCTTCTCCTTCCCCGGTATCCCCGCAGCGCCCGGCCAGCCCGGCAAGCCGCTCGAGGGCCGAGACCGCCTCCTCGAGCCTTCGCTCGGTGAAGTCGACAGGCCGGCGATAATGGGTCGACAGCAAAAACAAGCGGATGGCCGACGGGTCATGCCTGCGACAAAGGTCGCGGATCCGATACCCCGAATGCATCGACTTCGAGAGCTTTCCGCCGTTCACGGTGACGAGCTCGTGATGCACCCAGTGCGTCGCCAGGTCCGTCCCGGCCAGGCTCCGGGAGAGGGCCCGCTCGTTTTCGTGATGCGGAAAGATCAGGTCCCTGCCGCCCCCATGGATATCGAAGAGGCTGCCAAGATGCCTGTATCCCATGGCGACGCACTCGATGTGCCATCCGGGGCGCCCTCTCCCCCAGGGGCTCTCCCAGGCGGGCCCGTCGTCGGCGGCCTTCTTCCAGAGGAGGAAGTCGCGCGCATCCTCCTTGCCTTCGGCCGGCATCACCCGGAAACCGGCCGTTGCCGGGTCGCTCTGGGCGGCCGCCGCCAGCCGTCCGTAATCGCCCTGCGAACGGACCCGGTAATAGACATCCCCCGCTTGCACGTAAGCGTGCCCGCCCTGCACGAGCCGCGCGACCATCCCCCGGATGTCTTCGATGTGCTCCGTCACGCGGGGCTCGCAATCCGGCGCGTGGACCCCGAGGGCCGCCATGTCCTCGCGGTACGACCGGATGTATCGATCGGCGAGTTCCCGGGCTTCGATCCGCTCGTTTCCGGCCCGCTCGAGAATCTTGTCGTCGAGATCGGTGAAGTTCCGCACGTACCGGACGGCATACCCCTCGAATCGGAGAAAGCGCACGATCACATCGAAAAAGACCGCCGAGCGGGCATGGCCGATGTGGGCGTGGTCGTAGACCGTCGGCCCGCAGACATAGATCCCGATCTGACCCGCCCGGATCGGGACCAGCGGTTCGAGGGACCCCGTCAGGGTGTTCCGGAGACGCAGCGGCACGGTCCTACTCCTTCAGCACGCGCTCGTTGCCGCGGCGCACGGTAAAGCCGGCGGCATCGAGGTGCTCGAGAAGGGGCAGGCCGATCGTGCGGCCGCACCCGAGCACCGGGTTGCAGTCCGCTGGCGTAAAACGCCCTTGCTCGGCAATCCAGGCGCGGATGCGGTCCTTGGCCGTCTCGAGGCCCCGCCGCGAGATGAAGCGATCGCCGCCCAGCATCACGACGTGCCTCTTCGAGACCAGGTGGCCGAGGAGCCGCTTGATCTTCGGTTTCTCGTCCGGAAGCCCCAGGACCGCGCTGACCACGGCGACCGTGACGGTGACGGTGCCCGCATTCTCGACCGCCTCGAGGACCCGCGCAAGCAGGGGATCCCGAACGGCTCCCAGCCTCCGGTGCATTTCCGAGAGGGCATACCCGCCATTGACGGACGCCAGGACCCCCTCGCGGATCAGTTCCCCGAGCAGGAAATCCAGAACGCCGGGGTCCAGGTTCCACGGGATCGATGCGGCGATGTGCGACTTGCTGAGCTGATCGCGCAAGGTTTCTCCGGCAAGCGTCTTTTCGACGGCCTCCGCGATCCCGCGCTTGGCCTCCTGCACGGTCTTCGCCGCAAGGAAGGAGACGGAATCGAGGGCAACGAGGAATCCCTCCTCGACCTGCTTTTTCAGCGTTTTCTCCAGGACGGCCCGATCCAGACCCGTGGATCGGCTCAGGCCCTCCGCCGTCAGCACGGCCGCCGGCCGCGCGGCCACGGCAGCCTTCACGATCCGCTCCGGGTCGCCCGTCTGCAGTTCGGTCAGATAGGAAAGGATCTTCTCTGCCCGGGCCTGCCGGTACTTGATCCTCGTTGTTTCCAGGATTTTTCCGCCGCCCAGGACGGAGTGCACATTCATGGGCGTGACGACATACCGGTCGGACGGGTAGGCCCCGAGCGGCTCGGCGAGACGGAACTGCACCAGGCCCCGGTCGCCCGGGGACAACGCCGGCCGCCCCCCCATGATGACCGCGAGCGCCGCCGCCACGGCGCTGCCGACGTACACCTTGACCCTCTGGCCGCTGCTTAGGGTCTGCCCGGCGAGGCGGCACAGCTCGAGGTCGGCATTCAGGTATTCGGCCGCCTCGAACGAGCCGGGGGCAGCCAGAACCATCCCCCGCGCCAGTTCCCCCGACCCGATTCCCTGCAGGTTGATCCCGACCCGCGATCCTGCGCAAGCGGACTCCACGGCGCGATGGTGGGACTCGAGGGAGCGGACGCGGGCCGTCTTCCTGCCCGGCAGGATCTCGAGACGGTCCCCCCGGCGCACGACACCCGAAAGGATCGTGCCGCTCACCACGGTTCCCAGCCCCTGGAAGATCCGAAGCTGATCGATGAACATCCGGAAGGCCCCCGAAGAGGCCTTTCCCCGCACTCCGTCGGCAACCATGGCGTCGAGGGCGGCCAGGATCTCCTCTCGGCCCCGCCCGTCGACGGCGGAAAACGGGATGACCGGCCCGTTTTCCAGGAACGACCCCGCCACGAGCTCCTGGATGTCCAGGGCGGCCATGTCCAGGGTCTCCCGATCGACGAGGTCGGCCTTGGTCAGCGCTACGATGCCGGCCGACACGCCGAAGAAACGGAGGATCTCCAGGTGCTCCCGCGTCTGGGGCATGACGCCGTCGTCGGCCGAGACCGCCAGGACGGCCGCATCGACGGCGCTCAGCCCGCGGAGGGTGTTCTTCATGAAATCCCGGTGACCGGGAACGTCCACCAGGCTGACCTGCCTGCCCGACGGAAGCGTGAGCGGGGCGATCCCGAACTCGATGGAAAGACCCCGCTGCTTTTCCGCCTTCATCCGGTCCGTGTCCATGCCCGAGAGGGCGGCCGCCAGCGCCGTCTTCCCGTGGTCGACATGACCCGCGATGCCGATCGTGATGTGCCTCTCCATGATGGAACCGCCTGACGATGAACTTCACACGGCACGCTCCGGCGTGCGGCGCCGGCCGCCCGTTTTCGATTCATTGGAAGGGGCAAGGGGAATCGAACCTCCTCCTCGTTGTTTAGACGAGGCCGACGGATTTGAAGTCCGCGGGGTGCCCAGCACCATTGCCCCTGTCGTTGCACCCTCCCCTCCATGCCGGGCCCGCCCGCGTCAGGCACCCTGAAAGGTCCTTGCGCCGGGGCCGGACTCGGAGAGAAACCGGTGCGATTCGGTTCGCGCGTTCCTGGTTTTGACGGGGGAAAGATCCCATTGGCCTGCCTGTGCCGCAGGCAAACAGGACGAGGCGTCAGCTTGCGGGCGGGCAGAAGGCGGGCAACGTCATCGCGGGAACCGCACGAGTTCCCCGATGGATCGATCATCTCCGTGAAAGCCGGATGCGCGGGTTCTTGCTCATCCTGTCACTCCCTGCTTCGGGTCGTTGGATAATGCGCTTGTAGCGGGAAACCCGCCGGGCTGTCAAGAAAAAATAGCTTTTCTACATACGATAGATGCATTTCTTGAATCAATCCGTCCCCTTCAGGGTGTCGAGCAGGAAGGCGCGCAGGCGTCCGTAGTCGGCGGGCAGCTCGACGGGCGCCCCCGTTCTCGTCTCGAGGTCGCGCATGCTCTGCGGCACCTCGGGGATGATCCCGGTGAGTTCGATGATCTCGTCGGGAAACTTGGCCGGGTGCGCCGTCTCGAGGCTCACGCAGGGCCCGGCGACGGGCGCCCGGCAGGCATCCAGGTACAGCTCGAGCCCCCTCCAGCCCACGGCCCCGTGGGGCTCGAGCAGGACGCGGTGGCGATCCCAGACACGCCGGATCGTCTCCTTCGTCTCCTCGTCGGAGACGCTCACGGAGAAGATGCGCCGGCGCATCTCCTCGAGATCGGGGTAGGCGTGCACGACCCCGGTGCGGTCCACCGTCCCCCCGTAGAGCTCGAAGAAGCGGGCCAGGTTGCTCGGGTGGCCCACGTTCATGGCGTTGGAGAGGCAGGCCCGCGACGGGGAGACCTTCTCGTAGACGCCCGTCCTGAGGTAGTTGGGGAACTCGTCGTTTTCATTGGTGGGCATGACGAGCATCCGGACGGGGAGCCCCATGCGCCGGGCGTATTCGCAGCCCAGGGCGTTGCCGAAATTCCCCGAGGGGACGGAGAAGACGATCTCCTCGCCCTTCCCGGCGAGCTGGGCATACGCGTAGATGTAGTAGATGCTCTGCGGCAGGATCCGGCCGAAGTTGATGGAATTGGCCGAGGTCAGGTTGAGGTGCGACAGTCCCGGGTCGGAGAAGGCCTGCTTCACGAGGTTCTGGCAGTCATCGAACTTCCCGTCGACGGACAGGGCCAGGACGTTGTCGCCGATCGTGTCGAGCTGCTTCTTCTGCATCCCGCTGACCTCGTTGCGCGGGTACAGGATATAGACGCCCATGCCCTCTACTCCCTTGAAGGCCTCGCCGACGGCGCTTCCCGTGTCGCCCGAGGTCGCCACGAGCACGTTGAGCCGCTTTCCCCCGTCGCGCAGGCGGCTCATGAGCCTCGCCATCATCCGGGCGGCAAAATCCTTGAAGGAGGCCGTGGGTCCGCGGTCGAGGCGCATGACGACCATGCGGTCGAAGACCCGCTCCAGGGGGACGTCGAAGTTGTAGGAATCCTCGACGATCTTCTTGAGCGCTTCCCGGGGCAGCTCGTCTTTCAGGAATGCCTCCGCCACAAGGAGGGCCGTCTGTGCGTAGGGGACCCCCTTGAGCGCCAGGATGTCGTCCAGGGCGAGCGCCGGGATGGGCTCCGGCATGAAAAGCCCCTCGTCGGGCGCCTGGCCCTGGATCAGGGCCTCGCGGAAGGAGACCCGGCCCTTGAACGGCGTCAGGCCGGCCACGCCCTCGAGGCTGCGGTTCGTGCTGTAGTATCGGATCATGGGGTACCTCCGGGTCCCTCTAACAATCCGGGACTCGTTCATTGTCTGCCAAATGCAAAGCCCTCGCATCCAATTGCGAAGTTAGGAAGTTATGAAGAGCCGAAACTCGGCGTGTTTGGAAGATTTAGTCTTATCCGCTCTTCCTCACTTCCGCTCTTCCGATCTTCACGAACATAAAGCTGTATCGGATCGCGCTGCAATCTGCGGTCGCAATTCCGATCACAGACTTCCTTTATGGTCCCGGCGGGCGGTACGCCCGGATGTACTCGAGGAATCGTTTATGGTGCGCCATTAGATCGAATTGCCTTCGATAAATCAAATGAAAGTGGCGCTCGATCGGGCAGCCCTCGACGGACAGGGCGGCCAGCACCCCCGATTTGACCTCCCGGCGGACGGCGTGCAACGACAGGACGGAAACCCCTACCCCCGCGATGACGGCCTCCTTCACGGCCTCGGAGCTTCCCATCTCCGCGACGACGAGAAACCGGGACAGGTCCGCTTTCCCCGCCTCGGTGAGGCACCGCTCGAAGGCCTCGCGGGTGCCCGACCCCTTCTCGCGGATCACGAAGGGTTCTTTTTCGATCTCGCGGACGCGAACACTCTTCCGCCTCGCCCAGGGATGAGCAGCCGGGACGGCCAGCACCATCCGGTCGCGCCAGAGCCGTTCGGCCGCCAGCTTCGCGCCGGCCGGCTCCTTGCCGATGAAACCGATCTCGGCCCCGTTCTCCAGGACCGTCTCGATGACCTCGCTGCTGTCGGCCGCCTGCACGGCCGTCCGGATCGAACGGAATTTCTCGAGGAACCCGGCGATCGCGGGAGGCAGGATGTAGGTGGCCGGGATGGTGCTGGCGGCGATCCGGATGTCCCCCTCCTCGCGTTCGCGGACCCGCATCACCCGGTCCATGGCCTCCTCGCGCAGCTTCAGGATCCTTCGGGCGTAATCATAAACGACACGCCCCTCGGGCGTCAGCGTGAAGGCCCGGCTGGCGCGGTTGACCACCTTCGCCCCCAGGGCGCCCTCGAGGTTGCGGATGTGCTTCGTGAGCGACGGCTGGGAGAGGAACATCCGCTTGGCCGCCCGGCTGAAGCTGCGCTCCTCGACGAGGTGCACAAGGGACTCAAGCTGCAGCATGTTGACGTTTTTCATTTCGGCCTGCATGGCCTCTCCCTACCATGACCCTTTTCGATAATCAAGGGGCTTTTATGAATTATTGGAATTGGCATTATGCAGAAAAGAGAGGTAATAAAAAAACGCTTTCCTCATCCTAAACTATGTGAAGGAGGACCTCGGTATGGGCAACCCGTTTTCATCCCGCGCGGGAATCATCGTCGTCGGCGTTGCCATCGGCATCATCGCAACGCTTCTGCAGTACTTCGGAAACCCGCCCAACATGGGCATCTGCGTGGCCTGCTTCGAGAGGGACATCGCGGGCGGTCTCGGGCTTCACCGGGCCGCCGTCGTGCAGTACATCCGCCCGGAGATCATCGGATTCGTGATCGGGGCCTTCCTCGCCGCCCTGCTCGCGAAGGAGTACCGCCCCCGGGGCGGCTCGGCCCCGCTCGTGCGCTTCTTCCTCGGCGTCTTCGCCATGATCGGCGCCCTCGTCTTCCTGGGCTGCCCCTGGCGTGCGCTGCTGAGGCTCGCGGGCGGCGACTGGAACGCCGTGACGGGCCTCGCGGGCCTGGCGACGGGCATCGGCGTGGGCGTGCTGTTTCTGAAATCGGGTTACAGCCTCGGCCGGGCGCAGGCGCAGAAACCGGCCACGGGGTACCTCTTTCCCGTCTTCATGGCGGGGCTATTCCTGCTGCTCGTCTTCCGGGTCACCTTCGCCGAGGGAGGTCCCCTCTTCTTCAGCCAGAAGGGCCCGGGATCGCAGTTTGCCCCCGTCTGGGTGAGCATCGGCGCCGGGCTGATCATCGGGGCCATCGCCCAGCGCAGCCGGTTCTGCACCATGGGGGCCCTGCGGGACGTCATCCTCCTGAGGGATTTCCACCTCATCAGCGGCGTGGCGGGCCTGCTCGTCGCCGCCCTGACCATGAACCTGATTCTCGGGCAGTTCAAGCCCGGCTTCGCGGGCCAGCCCGTCGCCCACACGGATCACCTCTGGAACTTCCTGGGGATGGCGCTCGCAGGCCTGGCCTTCGCGCTGGCCGGAGGCTGCCCGGGCCGCCAGCTCTTCCTCTCCGGCGAGGGGGACCTCGACGCGGGGATCTTCGCCCTCGGCATGATCGTGGGCGCCGGCGTGTCACACAACTTCGCCATGGCCAGCTCCCCTGCCGGAGCCTCCGCCTTCGGGCCCGCCGGCATCCTCGTGGGCTTCATCTTCTGCCTGGCCGTGGGGTTCACGATGCGCGAGAGGGCCTGATGCGCACACCGGGAGCAAGGAACCGGAATTTCGCAGAAAGGAGATTGTCATGAGCACAAAACGAGTCGATGCCCGCGGCCTTTCCTGCCCCCAGCCCGTCGTGCTGACGAACAGGGCCATCGAGGCAGGCGCGGAGAGCCTGGAAGTCCTCGTCGACAACGAGGTGTCGAAAGAAAACGTGCTTCGCCTGGCCAAGAGGCACAGGATGCAGACCTCGGTCCGCGAAGAGGGCGCCGATATTGTCATCGAAATCAAAAAGTAGTATAAGGAAGCACCAACCGGGGCCTTCCCTGCGGGAAAGGCTCCGATTTGTTTAGGAAGAGGCACAACCCTCCATGTTTTTCAAATCCGGCAAGAAAAACGGCTTCGAGGGCGGCGGCATCGTGCTCTTCGAAAGCGTCGAAGAGGCCATGAGCGGCGAGCGGGCCCTGAAGGCGGCCGAAATCGAAAACCGCCTCGTGGCCCCCCCGCCCGAGCTTCGGCGGGGCTGCGATCTCGCCCTGGAGATCAACCTCGTGGAAAAGCCCGCCGTGGAGCGCCTGCTCCGCTCCCGGCAAGCCCACTTCATCGACATCCTTCCGATGAAGGGCGACGCGGAGCTGCTCCAGGTCGTCAAGGTCACCGATTTCGGAGAGGCCCTGATGGTCAAGGCGGGCAACATGAAGCTGACCTTCGACAAGACCTCGGGCGTCGTCCTGAACATCTCGGGCGGCGGCTGCCCCGACATCCCTTACCTGCACGCCCGGATGCTGGGCGTGCCGCTGGAGGAGGCCCCGCGGCCGAAGGAGATGGGCCGCACGCTCTGCGCCCTCATGCTGGACCGCGCCTACGAGCAGTCGCTCGAAATCCGGAAGAACGGCAACGGGTGAGACCATGCTGCTCGTCTGCGGGACCGCCCCGCTCCAGACGCTGCCCCTGACCGAGGGGGAGGCGAGGCTCGAAGGGCATCTCCTGCGCGTCGGTGGGGCCGAGATCCCCTGCACGCAGGGCACGGCGGCCCTGGTGAGCGCCGCCTGCAAGACGCTGGAATACCTGCATCAGCCGCTGCCCCGCGTGCTTCTCGTGGGCGACGACGGCTCCGGCAAGGGCAGCCGGCAGCTCTACGAGCACCTGATCGCGGATCTGCCCCGCCTGGCCCCCCGGGTCGTCGTGCTGCACTACATGCTCCCCGTCATGGGACTCATGAGGAGGGTGAGCGAGGCGGCCTCGAAGGCAATAAAGCGGCCCTTCATGATCGCCGATGCGGCGGCCATGTACGCGGCCAAGGCGGCCGGGATCGCCCGCGACTTCGACCTCTTCACGCCCGACCTCTCGGAACTCGCTTTCCTGGCGGACCCGCAGGCGACCCACCCCGCCTACGTCAGCCGCCACCTCTTCGAATCGGACAGCACGCACATCCCGGAGATGGTCGCGGCGGCCTATGCAAACGGGAGCGCAGCCCGGACGCTCGTCGTGAAGGGCGCGACGGACCACATCGCGCAGGACGGCAGGATCCTCGATACCCTGTCCGAGCCGGATATCCCGGCCCTCGAGGCCATCGGGGGAACGGGGGACACGATCAGCGGGATGGTGGGAGCCCTCGTGCACGCCGGGTACGACGAGGTCACGGCGGCCCGCATCGCCGTCCGGGCCAATCGGACAGCCGGCCTCTACGCCGCGGCCACGCCGGCCACGAGGATCCTGCAGCTCATCGAAGCCCTGCCCCGGGTCTTCGCCGATCACCTGGACGAGTGGGCACGGCAGATCGCGAACACGAGAAACAAAAGGAGCGCAACATGACAGAGAAAAAGAAAGTCCGGCTCACCGAGATGGTCCACGGGGCCGGTTGAGCGTGCAAGATCGGTCCGGAGGACCTGAGCAAAGCCCTGG
>MVQS01000429.1 GCA_002067855.1 Syntrophaceae bacterium PtaB.Bin038 | reverse complement strand
CGAACCCCGCCCCGGCCTCGCCGGCCCGCGCCGCCTCGACGGCGGCGTTGAGGGCCAGCAGGTTGGTCTGGAAGGCGATCTCGTCGATCGTCTTGATGATCTTGCCCGTCTCCTCGCTGGCCTGGCTGATTGCGTCCATGGAGCGCACCATCTCCTGCATCGAGACCTCGGCCTTTTCGACGGCGTTCTTCGTGGAGACCATCAGTGCGTTTGCGCTCTGCGAGTTGTCGGCGTTCTGCCTGGTCATGGACGAAATCTCCTCCATCGACGCCGCCGTCTCCTCGAGCGAGGAGGCCTGCTCGGAGGCCCCTTCGGCCAGGTGTTGGCTCGACGCGGCCACCTGGGAGGCGGCCGAGGACACCTGAGCCGCGGCCTCGTGGATCTCCGCGGCGGCGCGGGCCACCGGGTCGGCGATCCCCCGTGCGAACAGCAGGGTGAGGCCGGCCGAGAGGGCCAGCAGCAGAGCGCCGGTCAGCGCGAGGGCGTTGCGGATCTCCCGGGCCCCGCTCACGGCCTCGTCGAGGTCCATGACGGTCAGTGCCGCCCAGCCGTTGACCTGCACGGGGCTGACGGCGGCGATTTTCTTCTGCCCGCCGTAGGTGTACTGCGCGAAGCCCGGCTTCTGAGACTGCACAAGGGTCCAGAGGTCCTTCATCTCCTCGAGCTTGCTCACGTCGAGCTTGAATACGGCCTCGGCCTTCGGGTGGATCATCACCATGCCTTCGCGGTTGATGACACTGGCGTAGCCCGTCTTGCCGACCTTGATCTCGGCGAACCGGGCCGACAGGGCGTCGGTCGTCATGATCGTGGCGATGGCGCCGATGAACCTGCCGTCCTTCACGATGGGCACGCAGAAAGGCAGGACGGGTCTACCCGTCGTCTTTGCCAGGACCATGTCGCCCACGACGGGCTTCATCTCGGCCTTGGCCTTCTTGAAGTAGTCCCGGTCCCCGAGGTAGATGCCGATGTTCTTCCCGCCGTGGGAGTCGGCGAACCCCTTGCCTGATGGGTCGAGGCCGTAGACGACCTGGTAGTCGCCGCTGACGGCGGCGAAGTGCTTGAGCACTTCGCTGAACGCCGCACTCTGCTTTTCGGCGGCCTGGATCGTGTCGGGGCGCGTGGCCAGCTCCCGGGCCAGCTTGAGCTCCTTGTCCGCGATGACGCGCACAAGGTTGCCCGCCCCCTCGGACATTTCATACAGCATCCCTTGGTTGGCCTCCGTGAGGGACCGGTCGGCCTTCCACCAGGAGATCGCGCCGCTCACTGACAGGGGGATCACGATCATCAGGATTCCCCCGACCAAAAGCCTTGCCTTGAGTGATTGTACGAACGAGAATCGTTTCATCAGTTCCTGCACCTCCATGTGTTGCGTCGGGCGGCCGAGCCAGAGGGCGCATGCGATCGCTCGCCTGTCCGGGGCGCGGGCCGGGCCCCTGCGGGCGTCGAGAAGGCAAAGACGGGGATGAAGCGCGGACGGTGGTGCGTCCGGCGTTACGAGGCAGACAGGTATGAGTGCCGAATCATATAACGATGGACCGTCTTCGGATCTTTGCGGTCGCGCGTCTTCTGCGAACCGGCCGTGATAACCATCGGCAGATTGGGACAGAACTTTAAACGCCGCGCCGTCAGAGGATCGCCCTTACCCCCGGCGGCGAATCGTGGTATGAAAGCAATGGCACGCGCCGCCCCCGCGGCGCCCGACGTGAGCCTGTCGACCGCTGCGTCGGGGTGATGCGAGCACGACAACAGGGAACCCCGTTCCCTGAGCCTCCGAATTCCCGGCACCCCGATGCGGGGAATTCTATGCCCTCGACGTTTTTCAGCAAAATGCATGCCGGGGCCGGAAGAAACCCGGCAGGGAGGATTCTATGGCCACCCTTGGAACTTGGGCACTCCGATTGGGCCTGGCGGTTCTGGTCGCCGTCGTGATCGCCGCCGGCGCCCACGCCGCCGAAAAGGCCGCTCCGGCGGCGCCGCAAGCGGGTCCCGCGCCGGCCGAGGCGACCTACGACGACCCCCTGGGGCGCAGCACCCCGCAGGGGACCGTGCTGGGGTTCATCCGTGCGATGCAGCGAGGGGACCACGAGCGGGCCGTCGACTACCTCGACACGCGCCAGACGGGCAAGCGGGCCCAGCAGCTGGCCGCCGAGCTCGAGTACATTCTCGACATGGCCGTGTCGGTCTCGGCGGTCGCGCTGAGCGGCAAGCCCGAGGGGAACCTCAACGACGGCCTTCCCGTCAACCGCGAGAAGGTGGGCACCGTCAAGACCCGAAGGGGCGAGTACAGGATCCTGCTCGAGCGCGTCCAGAAGGAGAACAACCCCCCCGTCTGGCTCTTCGCCTCGGAGACCCTGAAGCTGGTGCCGCAGATCTACGAGGAGGTGGACATCCCCTGGCTCGAGCGGAAGCTCCCCGCGGCCGTGACGGAGACCCGCGTCGCCGGGCAACCCCTCTACCGCTGGGTCGTGGCGGCCCTGATGCTTCCCCTGGCGTTCCTGATCGGCTGGGCGATCACGGCCCTGCTGTCCGCCGCGGTGAGGGAGACCCTGCGCAGGCGCTACGACGAGGCGATCATGGGGAAGCTTCATCGGGCGAAGAACCCCCTGCGGCTCATCTTCGCGTCCGGGGTCCTCTACGTCTACTCCCGGGTGGCGTTCTCGCTGCTGGGTCAGATCTTCTGGGTCTTCGTGGCTTCGACGATGGCCGTCGTGGGCCTGATGTGGCTCGCCATCCACCTGATCGACTCGGGCGCCGAAATCATCGAGCGGCGGCGGCCTGCGGCCGCCAATGCGATCGTCCGCCTCACGGCGACGCTGCTCAAGCTCCTGGCCGTCGTCGTCGGGCTCGTGTTCGTCCTCACCTACTTCGCGGGGATCAACGTCGCGGCCGTGGTGGCCGGTCTCGGCGTCGGCGGCATCGCCGTGGCCTTCGCCGCCCAGAAGACCATCGAGAACTTCTTCGGCGGCGTCTTCCTCGTCTGGGACAAGCCCATCCGCCTGGGCGATTTCTGCAAGGCGGGGGAGCACATGGGCACCGTGGAGCATATCGGCCTGCGCTCGACCCTGATCCGGACCCTCAACCGCACGGTCGTGTCGATCCCCAACGGGCAGCTCTCGGCGGTGAGCATCGAGAACTTCGCCCTGCGCGACCGGTTCCTCTTCCGGCACACCCTGAACCTGCGTTACGAGACCACGGCGGACCAGCTGCGCTTCCTCCTGACCTCGATCCGCGAGCTGCTGTACCGCCACCCCCGCGTGGACTCCTCGACGGCCCGCGCGCGGCTTGTCGCCTTCGGGGCATCCTCGCTCGACGTGGAAATCTTCGCCCAAATCGTGGAGACCGAGGTCGCGGAGTTCCTCGCCGTCCAGGAGGACCTGCTGCTGCGCATCATGGACCTCGTCGCGGCGAGCGGCAGCGGTTTCGCATTCCCCTCGCGGACCCTCTACATGGCCAAAGACGGCGGGCTCGACGCGGAGAAGGGCCGCGAGGCCGCCGAGAGGGTCGACCGCTGGAGGCGCGAGGGCGAGCTGCCCTTCCCGGATCACCGGCCCGTGAGGGTTTCGCAGCTCGAGGGCACGCTCGACTACCCGCCCGAGGGGTCGGTGATGCAGGAGAAGAAAGTGAGCCCGGAAGACACCAGGTAACAGGGATCAGGTTCACGCTTGCCCGTGTCTTTGCCGATCCCTGCCGCCTGTCGCCGGGCATCCGGGTCGGACGCCTTCGACCGTGACCGGACGGTCTTCCCGGGCCTCGACGCGGGCGACCGCCTGCGCGTCCGTCTCGTGCGCACCGACGTCGAGCAGGGCTGCATCGATTTCACGCGGGACGGCGGGCGCTGAACGGCCTCCTGCTTTGACTCAAAACTCATAACTCTCAACTCAAAACTGATCTGTGCATTGAAGGAACGGCCCGGATGTGCTACTGCTTCATCGTGTCCCATGCCGGTCCAGAAGGAAACCCCCGCGGTGACGCCGAACGAAAACGCCCTCAGTGACATCGACACCCTCAAGGACGTCCTCGAGTCCCCGGAAGAGTCGATCCGGTGGCTGCTCAGTATTCTGGACTCCATCAACAACGGGGTGATGATCATCGACGACGAGTTCGTCGTTCGGTATCTAAACGACGAGTACACGCGCATCACCGGCGTGCCCCGCGACAGGATCCTGGGCCGCCGGCTGCGGGACGTGCGGCCCGGCGCGAGGCTGCCCGACGTGGTACGTTCAGGGAAGCCCCTGTCGGGCGTGTTCCGACGCGAGGGGGACATCGATTACGTCGTGGACCTCGCGCCGATCGTGCTGGACGGCAAGATCAAGGGCGGCATCGGCGTCTTCAGGGACATCACCGAGGTCGAGCGCCTCTCGAAGGAACTGCAGCGCATTCTCCGCCAGACCGACCGCCTGAAGGCCATCGTCAACCACGCCTACCCCGCACGCTACACCTTCGACGACATCGTCGGCGCAAGCGACGGCATCCTGCGGGTCGTCGAACTGGCGAGACGATTCGCCCGCGGCGGCAACGACATCCTGATCTCGGGCGAGAGCGGGACGGGCAAGGAGATTCTCGCCCAGGCCATCCACAACGCCGGCGATCGCGCAACGGGGCCCTTCGTCACGGTCAACTGCGCCGCCCTGTCGCCTTCGCTGCTGGAGAGTGAACTGTTCGGCTATGTCGAGGGAGCCTTCACGGGCGCTCGGAAAGGGGGCAAGGTCGGCCTCTTCGAGATCGCCGACGGCGGGACGATCTTCCTCGACGAAATCGCCGAGCTGACCCCCGAGATGCAGGGGCGCTTTCTCCGGGTCCTGCAGGAGCGGACGATCCGCCGCGTGGGGGACACCCAGGAGACCCCGCTCGACGTCCGGGTGATCACGGCGACCAACCGGGACCTGAGTCGCATGGTCGAGGAAAACGAGTTCCGGCAGGATCTCTACTACCGTCTCTGGGTCCTCAACATCCATATCCCGCCGCTGCGGGAGCGCGGCGCCGACATCCGCGTGCTGGCCGATCATTTCCTGGTCCAGTGCGGCCGCAAGATGATGCGCCGGCTCTCTTTCACCCCCGGGGTCTACGAGATCTTCTCGACGTATCGCTGGCCCGGCAACGTACGGGAGCTGATCCACACCATCGAGTTCGCAGCCCAGATGGCCGACGATTCCGTCATCGCCGGCCACCACCTGCCGAGGGCCCTTAGCCTGGAGTCGATGACCGCGGGGCGGCGGGCCGCAACGCTGGCGGAACTGGTCCGGGACTTCGAGCGCAAGGTGATCCTTGAGCGATTGAAGGATTGCGGCAAGTCGACCGAGTCAAAGAAGGTCATCGCCCACGACCTCGGGATCTCGAAGGCAACCCTGTACAACAAGATCAAACAGCTCGATATCGGTAAAAATGATTCTAATAATCAAGAATTAAAGGGTAAAAAGTCTAAATAGTTGGAAACATATCAATATTGAATACTTGCGACATTTAAGGACCAATATTCCTCCGTATCAGTCCAGTAAATTGGACTATAAAGAATATTTTTTACCCGCCACAGCCTCCGCGATGCCTCCGAAAGGCAGGCAACGAATCCGCCCCTGCCCGCGCCTTCCTCTCATCAAATTGCCGATATAAAAGATTATTTCCCTACAGGGAAAGACGGGACGATTCTCAGACGCCCATCCCCGTTCCGGGACGCCACGACCAGGCATGTATCTTGCGGATGCATCGGGCAGACGTCGCGGCCTGACGCACCCCGCTCATCCCATCCTGCATCGAAGTCCCGCATCGGCTCACTTGCGGGGCGGCGTCGACGGAGGAGGGCTACCATGGAATCGAGGTATTTTGTCCGGCCGGAGAGTGTGCCGGCCTACAGCCCCAAGAACCACGTGGGCACACAGAACCGCAGGCTCATAGGCCCCGATAACGGCGCGAGGAATCTCGAGGTCGTACTCGGCGTCCTCGAAAAGGGCCCCGGCGCCCTTCCACATGTCCACCCCGGTCTCGAGCAGGTCTGCTACATCCTCGAGGGGCGGGCGCATGTCGAAGTGGCCGGCTACAAGCGCGAGATCGGGCCGGGCGAGTGCTGCTTCTTTCCCGCCGGGGAGCCCCACATCTTCGCCGTCGTCAGCGACCATCCGGTGAAGGTCCTCGTGATCTACTCGCCGCCCTACCATGAGAACCCACAGCAGGCCTTGCGCGCATGATCGGCGAGAGGCGGCGACGGAGGCAAAAGGGATGGCGGAGCCAACCATGAAACGGGCACTCGAGGGGATCCGCGTTGTCGACCTCACGACAATCGTGATGGGGCCCTACGCCACGCAGATCCTGGGCGACTTCGGCGCCGACGTGATCAAGGTCGAGGCGCCCCCGGGGGGCGACCCCATGCGCTTCGTGGGCCCGTCGCGCACGAAGGGCATGGGACCCCTCTTCCTGCAGCTCAACCGCAACAAGCGCAGCATCCTGCTGGACCTCAAGAAACCCGAGGGCCTCGAGGCGATGTTGCGACTGTGCAGCAATGCCGATGTAATGGCTTACAACATCCGGCCCCAGGCCATGGAAAGGCTCGGCCTGGGGTACGAACAGGTCCGCAGGCTCAACCCCGGGGTGATCTACGCCGGCATGTTCGGCTTCGGCCGCGGGGGCCCTTACGCGGCGCAACCCGCCTACGACGACCTCATCCAGGGGATCAGCGGTTACTCCGCGACCTTCGCGCAGATGTCGGGCGACGTGCCCCGCTACTTCCCCGTCAACTTCTGCGACCGCACCACGGGGATCTACGCCGTGGGCGCCATCACGACCGCACTCTTCCACCGCGAGCGCACGGGCGAAGGCCAGGCCATCGATATCCCCATGTTCGAGACCATGGTCCAGTTCCTCCTGGGCGACAACCTCTACGGCGAGACATTCATACCCGCCCTGGGTCCCGCGGGGTATGTCAGGATCCTGGCGCCCGAGCGCAGGCCCTACGCGACGAAGGACGGCTACGTCTGCGCCGTCATCTACAACGACAAGCACTGGGAGACGTTTTTTACCCTGGCCGGACGGGCCGACGAGTTCCGCTCCACCCCGCGCTACCGGACCCTGGCCGGCCGGACCCAGTGCATCAACGAGCTCTACGGGCTGGCGGCGGAGATCTTCCGGACGCGCACCACGGCCGAGTGGATCGGGCTGCTGACGGCCGCCGACATCCCCGTCGCCCCCCTGCACACCCTGGAAACGCTGCTGCGGGACCCGCACCTCATCGCCACGGATTTCTACCGGGTCCTGGAACATCCCAGCGAGGGGAAGATCCGCCTGATGCGCTCGCCCACCGAGTGGTCGGACACGCCCGCGGAGATCCGTCGCCTGCCGCCCCGCCCCGGTGAGCACAGCGAAGAGATCCTGGGCGAACTGGGGTACAGCCGCGAGGAGATATCGGCCCTGTTCGACAAACGGGTCGTCCAGGCCGGTTGAGGCGGCGCGGTGTGCCGCCGGGAAAAACGGATGAGTACAGGAGGCACGGCATGAAGAGCAGCACGATCACGCGCGTCGCAGTCCTCGCGGCCCCGGCCGAGATCGGGCTCATCACGCCGCCCGTGGGCCTCAACTGCTTCATCGTCAGCCAGGTCTCGCGGCTTCCCCTGGAGGAGGTGTTCAAGGGCGCCTGCATCCTGCTGATCGGCGAGCTGATCGTCATGGCGCTGCTGATGGGCTTCCCGGAAATTTCGCTGTGGCTGCCGTCCATGATGCAGTGAGGGCGCTTGCAAGGGCGCTTGCGGATATGCGATAGACCGGTTGCCGGAAAAAAGGAGGTAGAGTCATGAAACGAATTCTCATCGTTGTGGCCTTGTTCGTGTTTGCCGTCCTCGCGGGCGCGCCCGCCGCGACGGCGCAGGACAAGCCGTTCACGCTGATCTACGAGTCGGTTTACCCGAAGGGCCACATGCGCTTTCTCGTGGTGGAGGAGATGCTGGACAGGATCGAGGCCGGCTCGAAGGGCCGCATCAAGTTCGACCGCCACTACGGCGAGCCCGTGAGCCAGAAGGAGGCCCTCAGCGCCCTG
>MVQS01000428.1 GCA_002067855.1 Syntrophaceae bacterium PtaB.Bin038 | reverse complement strand
CTTCTTTGCCACCCAGGCGGACTCCATGAGCTGCTCCTCCGTCTCGACGGCGCAAGGCCCCGCCATGACGGTGAAAAAGCCGTTGCCGATTTCCACGCCGCCCACGCGGACGACCGTGTCCGCGCCCTGGAATTCTCGGCTTGCGAGCTTGTAGGGCTTGAGGATGGGAACCACCGTCTCCACCCCCGGCATGTGGCCGACGGACTTGATCTGTTCGCGGCCGCGCGCGTCGCCCACGGCGCCGATGATCGTCTTCTCCGTCCCGCGGGACAGGTGGGCGCGGTACCCGACCGATTCGATCCAGTCGACGACCCGGTCGATCTGCCCGTCCGTTGCGTTCTTCTTCATCACGATGATCATGATTGCGCTACCTCCAATGAAAAGGGCCATGATGGCTGCCGCCGTCATGGCCCGGGAATAGGAGAAAGTAAAAAGCCATGGGCGGCGTCTTTCGATCTACCCATGGCTTCGGTTCGGCTTATTCTGTGGTGCTTAATTCCTCCTCAGCGACGGGCAGACCTGTCCGTAAAAATAATAGCTGCTAAACCAGAAGCCGAAATTACGGATGTTGGTGCCGTCCATCACGAGACATTCCTTCAAAAAGTGCCCCATGAAAACACGATCGGGCACTCCTGTCAACAAAATTTTTTCTCCACGCCGCCCGGGGTCCCCTGGATGCCTAACGGGAACTGCGGGTACAGGAAATCTCCTTTCCGCTTGACAACTCTACCCGTTTGGTCTACGAAGGACTCGCAGGCGAAGGGAAGACGGTGAAAGTCCGTCGCGGACCCGCCGCTGTAACCGGGGATGAAGGCCGATTGCGCCACTGTCCGCCAGGATGGGAAGGCCGGCCCGTAAGATGATCCGGAAGCCAGAAGACCTCCCTGCATTTCATTGCAGACCGGACCTCGTGGGAAAGGGACGGGGCTGCAGCAGCAACGGGTGGAAAACGGAATCCCCGGGCAGTCGATGTCCGGGGTTTTTTATTGGGGGACAGCAAGTGGCCCGCGTTATTCTCGTCACCGGCGGGGGCAGGAGCGGCAAGAGCACCTTCGCCCAGAAGCTGGCCGAATCGCTCGGCGGCAGGAGGGTCTATATCGCCACCTGCCCCGTCATCGACGACGAGACGGCCGATCGGGTTCGAAAGCACCGGGAGGCGCGAAGTGCGTCGGCCTGGACCACGATCGAGGAGCCGCTCCATCTCGCTGACGCGCTCCGGGCTGACGGGGAGCACGAGGTCTGCCTGGTGGATTGCCTCACGCTCTGGGTCAACAACCTACTGCACGAGGCCGGGAAGGAGAGCCGCGACGTAACCGAGGAGGAGGTCGGCGGCCTGTGCGGCGAGATTCTGGATTCCTGCAGAAACAGGCCGGGCACCGTCATCTTCGTCACCAACGAGGTGGGCCTGGGCATCATCCCGGACAACCCTCTGGCCCGGAAATACCGGGATCTGGCCGGTCGGTGCAACCAGGTCATCGCGGCCCGGGCCGATACGGTGGTGTTCATGGTTTCCGGGATCCCCGTAACGATCAAGGGAGGCTTTTAAACGAGAAAACGGCGCAAGTCAGCTGCCCGATTAGAGGAAGCCGGTCCAAAGCCGGCGCTGCCCCGCACCTGTAGGCGGAACGAAATCCACAGCGTGCCACTGTCCCCAAAACGGACGGGAAGGCGTGGAAAGTAGGGCGCCGCGAGCCAGGAGACTTATCGGGGGGCTTGATAATTCACTCCCGAGGGGGAAAGGAGAATTATCGTATGAAGGGGATCATTCAATTCGTAGCCTGTTCGCTTCTGCTCTGCGGGATGAGCGCACCCGCTAACGGCCAGGCGGTGCCGCCCGCGAAGGAGTCCGTCCGGATGGACGAGGTGGTCGTCATGGCCACACGGGACCGTCAGGAGGTCCGCAAGGTACCCGCCAACGTGACGGTCATCACCGCCGAGGACATCGCCAATTCCGGGGCGACGAACCTGGCCGAGGTCCTGACCGGCCTCGACGGCGTCTACGTGAGGAGCACGAGCGGCAACGCCGCCCAGGCAACCGTCGACATGCGCGGCTTCGGCGAGAACGGGTTCGGCCGCACGGCCGTCACCCTCGACGGCAGGAAGCTCAACCGGCCCGACATGGCCTCCGTCAACTGGCTGGAGATCCCCCTGGGTGAGATCGACCGGATCGAGATCTCCAGGGGGGCCGCGAGCGTCCTCTACGGCGATGCGGCCATCGCCGGGACGATCAACATCGTCACCAAGCGCGGCGAGGGGCCGCCGAAGGTGGACATCGGGTTCATCGGCGGCAGTTTCGGCTCTCATAACGAGCGGGCGACGGCGAAGGGATCGGTCGACAAGTTCTACTACGCCGTCAACGGCGAGCACCTGCACACCGACGGGTACCGGGACCGCTCCAAATTCACCTCCGGCAGCGGCGGGGTCAATCTCGGCTATGCCGATAGCGACCGATTCGACGTGTCGCTCGGCATTGGTCTCAACCGGACCGACTACCAGCTGCCCGGGTATCTCACCCGGGCCCAGCTCGAGCAGGACCGGCGACAGGCGCAGCCCGGGGTGCAGAACGACGACGCCCGCAACGACTCGATGATCACGAACCTCCTCATCAAGTCGGCCTTGGGCGAGTTCGGCCGCTTCGATCTCAACCTGATCTGGGGCACCCGAGAGGTGACCACGAAATGGGATTCCTTTCTGTCCTATTCCGTTGTGGACATCGACACGATCGGCGCCACGCCGAAATACGTCCTGGACAGGAAGATCTTCGGCCGCGACAACAAGCTCACGCTCGGTGTCGACGTTTACCGCGATCAGTTCGACAAGGACGCCTTCGCCGACCCCCGGCTGACCGTCAAGAACAACATGGCGGAGATCGAGAGAAAATCGCTGGGCGGCTACATCCGTGACGATTTCAACCTCCTGCAGGATCTGATCCTGACCCTGGGGGCCCGCCTGGAGCGGGTCGAAATCAACGGCAAATTCACGGATCTTCTCACCTCAACGACCGTGTTCGACTCGGAGAAGATTCACAAGGGCGAGGCCTACGAGGCGGCGCTCACCTACCTGTTCGGGGAGCGGTCCAGGGCCTTCGTGAAATACGCCCGGGTTTTCCGGATCCCCTTCCTCGACGAGCAGGCCTCGTACTACGGCTTCGGAACGGACGCCTTCTACACGGACCTCGAGAAGGAGACGGGAAACAGCTATGAGGCAGGCGTCACCTTGTACCCGCTCAAGGACCTGAAACTGGCGGCGACCGTCTACCGGATCGACATGGAGGACGAGATCAAGTACGTGTCCGACCCGCTGACGTTCACCGGCCGAAACGTCAACCTGGACAAGACTCGCCACGAGGGCCTGGAGCTCTCGATGGCCTACGAACTGAAGAAATGGTTCCGTCTCACGGCGAACTACACCCTGCAGAACGTCACGTTCCGCGCGGGGGCCAACTCGGACAAGGACGTGCCCCTCGTCCCGGCGCACATGGCCAACGGCGCCCTGGAGATTTTCCTGCCCTGGAACCTGACCCTGAGGCCGGAGATCCGCTACGTCGGGAGTCAGTATCTCGGACAGGACGACGACAACAGTTCGCCAAAGCTCGACAGCTACACGCTCTACAACCTGTACCTGACGTGGAAACCGACCGTCGCCGGCTACCGCCTCACCGCCTTTGCCGGCGTCGAGAACATCGGGGACGAGAAATACTCCTCCTACGCGTTCGAGAGCGCCTTCCTGCCGGGGGGTGCGGCGTTCTACCCGGTCGCCGGTATCAATTACCGGGCAGGGCTGACGGTTCACTTCTAACGTACCCGGGAGGCAACCCGGCTGTGCTGAAACGTTTCCTTCTATTCCTTCTTGTCTGGGGGGTCCTCTGCGGCACGGCGACCGCGGCGCCGCCGCAGAGGATCGTCTCCCTCGCGCCCAACCTGACGGAGATCCTCTACGACATCGGGCTCGGCGGCCGCGTCGTGGCCGTCACGGACTACTGCGACCACCCCGCGGAGGCGCGGGGCAAGCCGAAGATCGGGGGCTTCTCGACGCCCTCGCTGGAGGCGGTGGTGGCCATGAAGCCCGACGTCGTCGTCATGACGAAGGACGGCAACCCGCCGGAGTTCGGCCGGCGCCTGCAGAGACTCGGCATACGGATCCACCTCTTCGATGCGCGCCGTCTCGAGGAACTGCCCCGGGGCATCCGGGATATGGGCGCGGCTCTCAATGTCGCACAGGCGGCAAACAGGAGGGCCGAGGGGATCGAAAAATCCCTCAGGCAATATGAAGCGAGGGCGAAGGGGAAGGCCGATCCGCGCATCCGGAGCGTCCTGTTCATCGTGCAGCCCGAGCCCCCGCTGGTCGTCGGCCCCGGGACGCTGATCGACGACATTTTCCGGCTGCTCGGGCTCCGGAACCTGGCCGCGGACGCGGCGGTCGAGTACCCGCGCTATTCCGTCGAGATGATCATCACCGGGGCACCGGACATGATCCTCTTGGGTCTCATGGGCAATGCGACCCGGGAGGAGGCGGAGATGCAGGCGAGGGGCCTCTTCAAGAAGCTCGAACACCTGGACGCCGTAAAGAAGGGTCGGGTCTGCTACACGAGCGACGCCGTCTTCCGGCTCGGGCCGAGGATCCTGGAAGGGATCCGGGAGATCGCCGCCTGCACGGGCAGGCTCTGACGGTCCGGGCGGGCCGTCAAATAGCCCTTGACGGGGGGGACGGGCTTTTTTATAGTCAAACAAAACGGTTTGATCATCGAACCGTTGGTCATCGGGCTTTTTCAAGCGCCTCGATGGGATGGACGCATGGAAGAGGGGTGCAAAGCCCCCGCTGCCCCGCAGCCGTGATGGGAGCGAAAGCCTCATAACCACTGTCATGGGCCGACCATGATGGGAAGGGAGGCCGTAGATGGCCCTGAGCCGGAAGACCCGTCCATCTCGATTTCCTCGCGGGGGGAACCATGTCTGCGTCGTTCCTGATCGCTTTTCTCTTCATCCCGGTGCTGGCCGCCGTCTTCGCCTTCCGGGCGACAGCCTCCCCCGCCGTGACCATCCCCAGGCTCCTGAAGACCTGTCTGATTTTGGCCGGCCTGGTCATCGTCGTTTCCGGAATGTCCCTCCTGGCCGGGGCGTCGGACATCAGCGCCATCCCGGCCCTGAAGGCGCTCATTTTCAGAGGCCGGGAGGGGCTCTCATCGCTCGATGAGGCGGAGAGGACGATTCTCTTTTCCATCCGGCTGCCCCGGATCGCCTTCGCCTGCGTCGTCGGCGCCTCACTTTCCATGGCCGGGGCCGTTTTCCAGGCCCTGCTTCGCAACCCTCTGGCCGAGCCTTATATCCTGGGAATCTCGGGGGGCGCGGCGGTCGGCGCCATTCTGGGGATCCTGATGGGCGCGTCGCTCATCCCCCTGGGCGTCCCGGCGCTTGCCTTCCTGGGGGCGCTGCTGTCGGTCGCCGTCGTTTTCGGAATCGCCCGCACCGGCCGAAAGCTGGCCTCCAATACGCTCTTGCTGGCCGGCGTGATCCTGAACGCCTTTTTCTCATCCGTCATCATGCTGCTTCTCAGCAGCACGACCCTCAACAGCGACATCTTCTCGACGCACCGAATCCTGTTCTGGCTCATGGGGGACCTGGGAGTCGCCGAGGGGCGCGACATCCTCTTCAGCGCCATCCTTTTCCTCGGCAGCTTCGGCGTCATTTACGCCTGCGCCAGGGCCCTGAATCTGATGGTCCTGGGCGAGGAGACGGCGATGCAACTGGGGGTCGATGTGGAGCGGACAAAGAAGGTCCTGTTCCTGGCTGCCTCTCTTGCTACGGCCGGCGCCGTCGCGTCGAGCGGCTCGATCGGCTTCGTCGGCCTCATCATCCCCCATCTCATGCGGATGCTCCTGGGGTCGGATCACCGACTCCTGATCCCGGCCTCGGTCCTATTCGGCGCGGCGTTCATGGTGACGGCGGACACGATCGCCCGGACGGTCACGGCGCCGGCGGAGCTGCCCGTCGGCGTGATCACCGCCCTCTGCGGGGCGCCCTATTTCATCTATCTGCTGCGGAAAAAGGCGGTCTGACCCATGGCGGTCATCAGGGTCGAAGACATCGGATTTCGATACGGCCATGACGGCTGGGTCCTTCGGGGGGTCACCCTCGAGGTCCGTCAGGGAGATTTCACCGGGATCATCGGGCCCAACGGCTCGGGAAAGACCACTTTGCTGCGGGTGATCGACGGGATCCTGCCGCCCCAGGAGGGGGCGGTCTATCTCGACGGGGTCCCCGTCGGGAAGATGAAGCGCGACGCCGTCGCCCGGATGATCGCCGTCGTGCCCCAGGAGACGGCGATGGTGTTTCCCTTCGCCGTCCAGGAGGTCGTCCTCATGGGCCGGGCCCCCCACCTGAAGCCCTGGGAGTTCGAGCGGGAAAGGGACCTGCAGATCGCCCGCAGGGCCATGGAGAGGACCGACACGGCCGCGCTCACGAACCGGAACATGAACGCCCTGAGCGGCGGCGAGCGGCAGAGGGTGCTCATCGCCAGGGCGCTGGCCCAGGAGCCCGGGATCATGCTGCTGGACGAGCCCACGGCCTTCCTGGACATCCGACACCAGGTCGAATTCTTCGACCTCATCAAGACACTGAACCGTGAGCAGCGGCTCTCCGTCCTGGCCGTGACCCACGACGTCAACCTGGCCGCCCTGTACTGCGACCGGATCGTCCTGCTGCACAACGGCAGGATCCACAGCATGGGACGTCCGGCGGAGGTCATCACGGCGGAAAACATCCGGGAGGTCTACGGCATCGATGTGATCGTCGAGAAAAATGCCGTAACGGGCCTGCCGCAGATCACGCCCCTGAGCGAAGAATACCGCTTCGCGCTGAACAGTGCGTAGCCCCCTGCGAACGGGTCGCGGATTCGCATGGAAGGAATTGAACATGATCGACATCCTCAACCACAGGAAATCGTTCCGTTCAGCCGTGCTGGCATCGGCGATCCTCCATGCCGCGGTGATCGCAGCGGTCCTGTCCACGGCGGTCAACACGGCGCCGAGGCTGCTCACGGGCGAAGGGGACGGACTTCTCCACGTCTCTCTCGTCGCCGGACCCGGGGCGGGTGCAGAGCATGGCGCCCCGGTTCCTGCCCGGCCG
>MVQS01000427.1 GCA_002067855.1 Syntrophaceae bacterium PtaB.Bin038 | reverse complement strand
ACGTCCCGCGGTTCGGCTCCTCCGACTGCCGATGCCCGACGCACCTTTTCGGCTTCGGGGATAACCCCCTTCACGACCCGCGGTTCATCGACCTGCTGCTGCAGTTTCGGATCGGGCGCCTGGAAACCATGCTATAATGAATATAGGGGCTCGGCACTTGAAGAAGGGTATCGGGGTTGGGGTATCGGGAAGGAAAAGGATTTCTTTCAAAAAGAAAGGATTCATCCCATGTCGACAATTGAAGTCCGGAGAAAACCCTTTGTCGTCGGCGTCATGGGCGGGCACGATGCGCCGCCGGCAATCCTGGAAGACGCCCGGCGAATCGGCAGGGGAGTCGCAGAGCGGGGGCACGTCCTCCTGACAGGGGGCGGCGACGGGGTGATGAAGGCCGCCTCGGAGGGGGCCTTCCTTGCCGGGGGCCTCGTCCTGGCCGTTCTGCCCAGCGACCGTGTCCGGCCGCTTGCGGGGTACCCCAACGAGTACGTCGACATCGCCATCCAGACCGGCATGGCCGATGCCCGAAACGCCATCAACGCCAAGACGCCCCACGTGATGATCGCCGTCGACGGGGGTTGGGGAACGGTCTCCGAGATCGCCCACGCCCTGCGCAACGACACCCCCGTCATCGGCCTGAAAACCCCTGCAATCGGCCTGCCCCACGGCAATAGGTTCACGGCCGTCGACACCGTGGAGGATGCTCTCGCTGTAATGGATCGCCTGCTGTCCAACCCCTTGTGACCCCGAATTCACCTCTTTTCTTCACCTGTCGCCTGTTGCCTGCCGCCTGTCGCCTCCCGCTCCGAGTAAATGCATGGCACCCCCCTTGCATCTCCCCGGTTGCCGGCCCCGCCGCCTGAACAGAGAATAAAATGTGCAATTCCAGGGGCTTGCATCGTCAAAATCTTCTTCAAGTTATAACGAAAGCAACCGATAAGAGAATATGAAACCGTTGCAACGTTTGCCAGGATGCTCGAAATGAATTTCAAGACCGAATTCCCCTGCCAGCCCAACCGCCGGGAGTATTCCCGGGTGGCGGCCGTCGTGCCCTTCGACGTGCGGCTCGTCCCCGAGGAGGAGAGAAAAAGCCTCCTCTCGAGAATCTGCAACCAGACAACGGTCGATCTCGGGGGCCTTCCGGAGATCCAGGACGGGGCCCTTGCCGAGTGGCTCTCCACGATCAACCGCAAGCTCGACCTCCTCCTCAACACGCTGGGCGCGCAGAAGCAAGGGTTCAGCTCGCTGCCGGTGCGCCAGATCAACATCAGCGGGGGCGGCCTCTCCTTCACCTCGTGCGAGCCCTACAACCGCGGCGACGTCCTCGAGGTCATGATGGTGCTCGCCGCGGGCGCCTCGGTGGCCGTCTACGTCTACGGGGAGGTGGTGGCTGCCGACCGTCGCGGCGACGGTTACGAGATCGGGATGAAATTCGTCGCCATGGACGACGAGATCAGGGATGAAATCTGCCGGTTCGTCTTCGAGCGGGAACGGCAAATCCTTCGCGAGAAAAGGAGGTAGCGCCGTCTTCCCATGTTCACCATCATCGGAGCGTCCATCGTCATCGCATGCGTCATCGGGGGCTTCCTGCTCGAGAAGGGGAACCTCGCGGTGCTGTTCCAGCCTGTCGAGCTGCTTATCATCGGCGGGGCCGCCGTGGGCGGATTCATCATCGCCTCGCCCATGAAGGTCATCAAGGCGGTCATGGGGGGCATCGTCAAGATGCTCAGCGGCAAGGGGTACACGAAGGCCGACTACCTCGAGGCCCTCACGATGCTGGGCGAGGTCTTCTACAAGATCCGCAAGGAGGGCCTGGTCTCCGTCGAAGGGGACGTGGACAACCCCAGGGAGAGCGTGATCTTCACCAAGTACCCCAAGTTCTTCAAGAACCACCACGCCCTCGACCTCGTCGTCGACACCCTGCGGACCGTCATGACGACCAAGATCGAACCCAACGAGCTCGAGGCGCTCATCGACGCCGAGCTGGAGAGCCACCACGAGGAGCTCACGGCGCCCAGCAAGAGTGTGGCCACCGTGGCCGACTCGCTGCCCGGCCTCGGGATCGTCGCCGCCGTCCTCGGCATCGTCCTCACCATGGGGAAGATCAGCGAGCCGCCTGAAGTCCTCGGCAAGTCGATCGGCGCGGCCCTCGTCGGGACCTTCCTCGGCGTGCTCCTCTGCTACGGCTTCGTGGGGCCCATGTCGAAGAACATGGAGCACTCGGCCTCGGAGGAGCTCCAGTATCTCTCGGTGCTCAAGATGGCCATCGTGGCATTCGTGGGCGGCGCCGCCCCGCAGGTGGCCGTCGAGTTCGGCCGCCGGGTCGTCCCGGCCGTCGACAAGCCCGCCTTCGCAGAAGTGGAGGACGCCCTTAGGAGAATCAAGAAGTAATGTCTGAAGCCGTCCGCAAGGTCATCATCAAGAAGGTCAAGAAGAAACACGGCGAGGGGCACCACGGCGGCTCGTGGAAGGTGGCCTACGCCGACTTCGTCACGGCCATGATGGCCTTCTTCCTCCTGCTGTGGCTGCTCTCGATGGTATCCACCGAAAAGCGGGCCGTTATGGCGGAGTACTTCAAGAACTTCAGCCTCTTCAAGGAAAGCGGCAAGACATTCCAGCCCGGCTCCGCCTTTGTCATCACCGACCACATCAAGAAAGCCGAGCTGAAACCCGAGAACGTGGCCATGTCCCTGAGAAAGGCGATCCGGGGCAAGGGCGCGGGGCAGCAGGGGGCGCAGGGGAAGGCACAGGGACAGGGGCAGGGACAGGAAGAGGCGCTCATGGATCACGTGCGTGTCGACGCCGTCGACGGCGGGGTGCGCATCCAGATCATCGACAGGGAAGGGAGCCCCATGTTCCAGCTCGGAAGCGCCGAGCCCACGGAGAGGTGCCGGGAGATCATCGCCGCCGTGGCTGAGGTCATCCGGGACCAGGACGCCAAGATCGCCATCGAGGGGCACACGGACGCCGCCCCGTTCCGGGGCGACCAGATCACGAACTGGGAGCTCTCG
>MVQS01000426.1 GCA_002067855.1 Syntrophaceae bacterium PtaB.Bin038 | reverse complement strand
GGCGTCGCCTCCGTGCCCCCGCTGTTGCGCACGTGCTGGAACGCCTGAACCTGGCGAATGCTCTCCGAGACGTTGCGCCCCACAGGCGGCGTCAACACCTCGTAGCCCTGGATCACCCCGTCGGGGTCGATGATGAACCGGCCCCGCGTCTCCACCCCGGCCACGTCGTCGAACACCCCGTAGGCCGTCCCCACCTTGCCCCCCACGTCCGAGAGCATCGGGTAGGGAACGCCCTTCTTGACCATCTTGGATATCTCGTGGTCCACCCACATCTTGTGGACGAAGACGCTGTCGATGCTCATCGTCAGCACCTGCACCCCGAGCTTCTCGAATTCCGCGTATCGATCGGCGACCGCCGATATCTCCGTCGCTCAGACGAAGGTGAAATCCCCCGGGTAGAAGCACAGAAGCACCCACTTGCCCAGGTAGTCGGAAAGATGCACGTTGATGAACTTGCCCTGGAAATACCCCGGCGCCATGAAATCGGGCGCCTTCCTGCCGATCATGACCATGGACTTCACCTCCTTCTTCTCTTCTTTTTGTGCCGTCGTTTTTTCCTCTTCAACCGGTTCGCCGACAAGCCCGCCCGTCGGCCTTGCGCAGCCGGCCTTGATCTCTTCTGCCAATTCGTTTACCTCCTTGTCGTTTCGGTAACTTTCAACTCTGTTGACCTTCCAGTCACGGGAATCAGACCTTCCTGCCGCAGGCATGGAGGTGCTGCACGTTCTGCGCTGGTCACCGCCAACGGATCCACTTCCCGGAAATAACTCACCGGGCAGTCTTTGGAACGCCAGACAGCGTGATACCGATGGCGCCGAACGTCCCTGTTCAGCGGCGGCGATACGCCGTCCGCCGAACAGGGTGTCAGCCGGCCGTTTTTCACCGTCTTGTCAGAGACACTCGAAGACGGTCGTGCGACGATCAGGCGAGGTCGAACCGGTCGAGGTTCATGACTTTGTTCCACGCCGCGACAAAGTCGTTCACGAATTTCTTTTCGGAGTCCTCGCACCCGTAGACTTCCGCCAAAGCCCGGAGCTGGGAGTTCGAGCCGAAGACCAGGTCTACGCGCGTGGCGGTCCACTTGAGCTCGCCCGTCTTGCGATCGCTCCCTTCGAACATGTCCCCGTCCTTGGAAGCCGCCTTCCAAACCGTGCCCATGTCGAGCAGGTTCACGAAGAAGTCGTTGGTGAGCGCCTCCGGCCGCCTGGTGAAGACGCCGTGTCTGGTCTGTCCGAAGTTGGCATTCAGGACACGCATGCCGCCCACGAGCACCGTCATCTCGGGTGCGGTCAGGGTCAGCAATTGCGCCTTGTCAACCAGCATTTCTTCGGCCGATACGGCGTATTGGGTCTTCTGGTAGTTGCGGAAACCGTCGGCCTTCGGCTCGAGCACGGAGAAGGAGGCCGCGTCGGTCTGCTCCTGCGAGGCGTCCATGCGTCCCGGTGTGAAGGGGACCGTCACCTTGTGACCGGCGTTCTTCGCCGCCTGCTCGATGCCGGCGCATCCGCCCAGGACGATCAGGTCGGCAAGTGATACCTTCTTCCCGCCGGACTGGGCCTTGTTGAACGCCTTCTGGATACCTTCCAGGGTCTTGAGCACCTTGGCCAGCCGGGCAGGCTGGTTGACCTCCCAATCCTTCTGCGGCGCCAGGCGAATGCGGGCTCCGTTGGCACCGCCGCGCTTGTCGGAGCCGCGGAACGTGGACGCCGACGCCCAGGCGGTCGACACCAGCTCCGACACGGAGAGGCCGGAGGCCAGGATCTTGCCCTTGAGGGAGGCGATGTCCTTTGCACTGATCAGCTTGTGATTGACAGCCGGGATGGGGTCCTGCCAGATGAGCTCTTCGGCCGGTACCTCCGGGCCGAGATAACGCGAGCGGGGTCCCATGTCGCGATGCGTCAGCTTGAACCAGGCCCGGGCGAAGGCGTCGGCGAATTGCTCGGGATTCTGCAGGTAGCGCCGCGCGATCGGCTCGTAGATCGGGTCGAAGCGAAGGGAGAGGTCCGCCGTGGTCATCATGGGCGGGTTCCGTTTCGAAGGATCGTGGGCATCCTCCACGGCTTTTACTGCGGCGCCGCCCTTGGGCACCCACTGGTTCGCGCCGGCCGGGCTCTTTGTCAGCTCCCACTCGTACTTGAAAAGCGTGTTCAGATATCCCATGTCCCATTTGGTCGGGTTCGGCTTCCAGGCGCCCTCGAGGCCGCTGCTGATCGTATCGCCGCCCTTGCCGCTGCCGAAGCTGCTTTTCCAGCCGAGCCCCAGCTCCTCGATGCCGGCCCCTTCGGGCTCAGGCCCCACATGGGTCGCGGCGCCGGCGCCGTGACATTTGCCGAAGGTGTGCCCGCCGGCGACGAGCGCGACGGTCTCTTCGTCGTTCATGGCCATCCGCGCAAAGGTCGTGCGGACATCGCGGCCGGAGGCGACCGGATCGGGGTTGCCGTTCGGCCCTTCGGGGTTTACGTAGATCAGGCCCATCTGCACGGCGGCGAGCGGGTTCTCGAGATCCCGGTCGCCGGAATAGCGCTTGTCGCCAAGCCAGGTGTCCTCGCTGCCCCAGTAGATGTCCTCCTCAGGCTCCCAGACGTCCTCGCGCCCGCCGGCGAAGCCGAAGGTCTTGAAGCCCATCGACTCCATCGCGCAGTTGCCGGCGAGGACCATCAGGTCGGCCCAGGAGATCTTCCTGCCGTATTTCTGCTTGATCGGCCAGAGCAGCCGGCGCGCCTTGTCGAGATTCACGTTGTCCGGCCAGCTGTTGAGGGGCGCCAGGCGCTGGGAGCCGGATCCCGCCCCCCCGCGGCCGTCGCCCATGCGGTACGTGCCCGCGCTGTGCCACGCCATCCGTATCATGAGCCCGCCGTAGTGCCCCCAGTCGGCCGGCCACCAGTCCTGCGAGTCGGTCATCAGCGCGTAGAGGTCCTTTTTCACGGCCGCAAGGTCCAGCTTCTTGAATTCCTCGGCATAGTTGAACGCCTCGCCCATCGGGTTGCTCTTGTGAGAGTGCTGATGCAGGATTCTCAGGTTCAGCTGGTTCGGCCACCAGTCCCGATTCGACGTGCCGCTTCCGGCTATGGGCTTGCTGGTCTTTCCCGTTACCGGGCTTTTGCTTTCTTCAGGCATGGTCTTTCCTCCTTCTTTTATCTTCCTGTAGATCATGATTCTTAGTATCTGTTAATAATTATTCTCCATTACGGGGCAAAAAATACGCTCGCCGTCAGTTCTTCTTCTGGCATTCCGGGCAGAGGCCAAAGAACTCCAGTTCATGATAGAATATCTTGTATCCTGTCTTCCGGCTCATTTCCTCCGTCAGAGCATCGATGTTCATCAGCTCCGGATCCATGATCCTCTTGCATTTGACGCAGATCGCGTGCGGGTGAGGCGCGGGGTTGTTTCCGTCGTAGCGGTTGCTTCCGTCGGGGAAGCTGAGCTCCAGGGCCTCGTTGAGTTCCTTTAAGAGCGATACGGTCTTGTAAACGGTCGCAAGGCTCGTCGTGGGAAACTCCGCCTTTACTTCCCGGTAGATGTCGTCGACGCTCGGATGCCCTTCACTTGCGGCGAGGATCTTGAGTATGGCGAGCCGCTGCGGAGTTATCCGGAATTCCCTCTCCCTGAGTTTCGCAAGCATCTCGTCGATTCGTCTTCCGGGTTCCCTGGAATGCATAAGACGCGTCTTTTAATATCAATAATTATTGTTTTCAGATATCCATTATCAATCTAATTTGATCCTGCAGTCAATCTTTTTTTTTCGAGCCGGCCCTGTTTTTGTTCGAGGGTGCAATTATTGCGGTTTGCTAAAGGATTTGCTGAAACCCGTGAGCAATTGCTTCCTCGGATCAACAAACTGATAATTCGAAAGGTTTTTTTACTCGGCAGGTTCGGGCCGGGGTTCTGCCGGCAGGATATGCTTCCCTTTCCACGAGCGGGACGGTGCCGCAAAGTGGATTTCCCAATTATATCGAATAAATAAATGTATGCCGCCGCAGGGGCACGATCCATGCTGTAACGACGGTCCCAAATGATCGGAAAGGAGGACTATTGCGGTCATGAAGGCGAGAGCGATGCGCAAACCGATGTGTCGTGCGGAAGAGGGAGAGGCCTACAAGGCTGACGTGAGCAACCAGGATATTGCGAAGCTGCTCGCAAAGGAAGAGGAAGTGAGGAGATATCTAGGGGATATCAAGACCGCCACGGCGGCCCTCGAGCGGATCCTTTCCACGGAAAAGGGGAGAAGCACTTACGTGATCAGGTACGTCGCCGATGTCGACGACTACCCCATGTAACGGTTCTTCCGAGCCCTGGACCCCTCAATCGCTCGTCGGGCAGAGTTTGAATTCCAGGACAGCCCCGTTTTGTTCGAGGCTCCGGCAGAGGCGGACCAGATTCTCCTCATCCCGGGTATTGATGACCAGGTCGTATTCGAAGAATTGCCTGTCGTGGGTGACGGCGAAGCACATGTTCGATATCTTGAATCCGTGTTCCTTCATGAGGGCCCGGATCTCCGCCTCGGTCATCGCCCGGTCCCGGTGGAAGCGGATGAAATTCTGGGCGTAGAGGAGCATGGGGAGCTGTCTCTCCACGAGCCGATAGAGGGTCAGCGTGCTGAGGGTCAAGACCGTGACCACCGTCAGGGCGCTGTAGAATCCCACGCCGGCGAGGATTCCGATCGCCGCGGTGATCCAGATCGACGCCGCCGTGGTCAGCCCGCGGATCGAGGCCCCCTCTTTCATGATGACCCCGGCACCGAGGAACCCGATCCCCGTCATGATGCCCTGGGCCATGCGGGTCGGGTCGACCCGCACCGTCTCGATCATGGCCCCCGTGAACCAGTCCCTCTGATAGATGGTCACGAGCATCAGCAGGCTCGAGGCAATGCTGACCAGCGTGTGGGTTCGAAAACCCGCCGGCCGCCCGTAGTAGCTTCGTTCCAGCCCGATCAGCCCGCCCGCCACCATGGCCACGACGAGATGGATGAAGATGTCCACTGTTTCCTTGCTCATGGGAGAGCTCCGCCCGCCGGCTATACCACGTTCCAACGCCCCAATGTACTGTAGCACGATTGCCCTGCAAGAAAAATTCCTTTTGCATTATTTTCTTGATCTTTTCCTGCAAGTGCCATTAATTGTTCCATCGGGCCGCTTGCAGGGGAAGGTGACCCCCTGCCTTCGGCTTTGAACTAAAAAACCGGAGCGGGGACCATGAGGCTGGAGATTCCTTACGGGGACAAGACCGAGACGATCGAACTGCCGGACGGAAACCTCGAGCAGGTCATCGTCCCCAACGCCGTTCAAACCGCCGACGAGGCGGAAACGCTCAGGACAGCCGTTTTCAATCCTCTCAAGTCGCCGGGGATCGAGGACTTCCTCCAGGGCCGCGAGAACATCCTCCTTCTCGTCAACGATGCGACGCGCCCCACGCCCACAGGCGCCGTCATGGAGATCCTCTACCCCCTGCTCCGTGACAAGCGATTCAAGATCCTCGTTGCCACGGGCAGCCACCGGGCCCCGACGGAGGAGGAGTACGACTTCATCTTCGGGAAACTCCACGGGGAGCTCAAGGATCGCGTCCATGTCCACGATGCCAAGAAGAGCCCCTGCTACTCTCTCGGCAAGACGAGACACGGCAACGACCTGATGCTCAACACTCTCGTCCGGGAGGCCGACGCCATCATCCCCATCGGCAGCATCGAGCCCCACTACTTCGCCGGGTACACCGGGGGCCGGAAGTGCTTCATGCCCGGGGTGGCGAGCTATGACTGCATCACGGCGAACCACAGGCTCGCCATCTCGCCCGCCGCCCAGGCGATGGTCCTGAAGGGGAACCCCGTCGCGGAGGAGTTCGACGACGCCGAGCAGATTCTCGAAAAGCTGAACGTCTTCGCCATTATGACCGTTCTCGACGGCGAACATCGCGTCTATGCCGCCGCAGCCGGGGACCTGAAGGAATCCTTTTACTCGCTGCTTCCCCGGGCCGACGAGGTCTTCGTCGTACCCATCAAGAGGAAGGCCGACATCGTGGTGACCCTCGCCCTGGAGCCCAACGACATCGACCTCTACCAGTCCCAGAAGGCCCTGGACAACGGAAAGACCGCACTGGAGGACGGGGGGATCATCATCCTCGTGTCCGCCTGCCGCAGCGGCGTCGGCTCCCAGGCCTTCCTGGACCTCCTGAGCTCCGAGCCGACCTGCAAGGCCGTCATCGAAAAGCTGAACCGGGAATACAAGCTGGGCTACCACAAGGCAGGCAAGATGGCTGAGATCGGCGTCAAGGCCCGGATGTGGGCCGTCACCCCCCTGGATGCAAACCTGATCCGCAAAGCCCACATGCGCCCCTTCGGAAGTGTCTCGGAAGCGCTGAAGGCGGCGCTCGAGGAGAAAGGCCCGGCTGCCAGGGTCACCTTCATCATGGACGGCGGGATGACCATCCCCAGGCTCTCCACCCCGCGCGGTGTTTCTGCTCGTTGACAGGGATCGAGGGCTCCCTTATAGTGAGTGGCTATTGAAGGGAAGCCCCTTCCCGGCGAGCGCCGTCCGGATCGGGCGTCATGCAAGGCATCAAACTGACAGGAGGCCAACTCGATGATCCCGGACGACATCAAGAATAGAATCCGCGACATTGTGGGGGCGGAAAACGCCCTCGATTCCGACCTGGACCGCTTCGGCTACTCCTATGACGCATCCTTTGTGCCGCTGTTCCCGGCAAACAAGCCCGAGCTCGTCGTGCGGCCCGCCACGACCGACGAAGTCTCGAGGATCATGGCCGTCGCCTGCGAGCACGGCATCCCCGTGACGCCGAGGGGCGCCGCCACGGGGCGCACGGGCGGGAGCATCCCCCTGAAGGGGGGCATCTCCATGTCTCTGGAGCGCATGACGAAGATCCTCGAGCTCGACGTGAACAACATGATGGTCTGGGCCGAGGCCGGGGTCCGCACGATCGACCTCTACAACGCCTGCGCCGCCAGGGGGCTCTTCTACCCGCCCGACCCGGCAAGCTGGAAATTTTCCACCATCGGCGGCAACGTGGCCGAGAACGCGGGCGGCATGAGGGCCGTCAAGTACGGCGTGACCTCGAACTACGTCATGGGGCTCGAGGTCGTGCTTGCCGACGGCTCGGTCCTCCTCACGGGCGGCAAGGCCATCAAGAACGTGACGGGCTACAACCTCACGAGCCTCTTCACCGGCTCCGAGGGGACCCTGGGCATCATCACCAAGGCGCTCCTTCGGCTCATCCCCATGCCGAAGAAACGCGGCACGCTGCAGCTCATGTTCCGCACCCTCGACGACGGCTGCAACACGATCCACCAGATGCTGCAGTCGGGCCTCCTGCCGGCGGCGGCGGAGATCATGGACCGCTTCTGCCTCGAGGCCGTGGCCAAGCACCGCAAGACGGAGCACGACCCGGCCATCGGCTGCTGCATCATCGTCGAGATCGACGGCGAGGACGATGCGGCCCTCGAGGCCCAGGCAAGAAAGATGGAAGCCGTGGCGAGGCAATGCGGGGTCTACCGGTTCCGCGTCGCTCAGTCGCAGCAGGAATCCGACGAGCTCTGGGCCATCCGCCGGGGTCTGAGCTCCGCCATCGCCAGCCTCGTGCCGAACCGGCTTGGGGAGGACATCTCCGTCCCCCGTGACGCGTTTCCCGAGGTGGTACGGCGGATCAGCGCCATCGCCGAGAAGCACAAGCTCACGATCGCCGTCTACGGTCACGCCGGCGACGGCAACATTCACCCCTCGATTCTTTGCGACCTGAGCAAGCCCGGCGAGGAGGAGCGGGTCCACCGCGCCGTCGAGGAGCTGTTCGACGCGACGCTGGCCGTCGGGGGGACCCTGTCCGGCGAGCACGGCATCGGGATCACCAAGAGGCCGTACATCGCCAAGGCCCTCGGCGAGGCGGGGGTGAAAGCCCTGGCAGCCGTCAAGCAGGCCCTCGACCCGAAGGGCATCCTCAACCCCGGCAAGATCTGGTGAGACACGGAGCGAAACGGTAAGACCATGCGTAAAGAAACGGACGACAAACTGCTTCAGGCCGCAAGGAAGATCGTCAGCCAGTGCGACCGCTGCGGCACGTGCCTGCCCGTCTGTCCCCTCTTCGACGTCAACAGCGTCGAGTCCTCCGGCGCCCGGGGGAAGAACGTCATCGCCCGGGCCCTGACCGAGGGAGGCATCGAGCCCACGCCGGAGGCGCTGGCCAAGGTCAACTTCTGCCTGCTGTGCCGCGCCTGCGTCGACATCTGCCCGAGCAAGATCGCGACGGACGACGCGATGATCCACATCCGCCAGTACCTCGTCAACAGGACGGGGGCGGCGAACACCCGGTACAAGGCCATGGGCGGAATCCTCAAGAGCCGCGGCATGGTCAAGCTGGCGGCCGGATCGCTTGCGCTTTTGCGCAGGCTGGGCCTCAACAGCATCTTCCCCCACGGCATGGTTCCCGAGGAGTACACGCGAGCCCATTTTTTGGCCGCCTTTGCCGGGCCGGCGGTGCTGGCCGGCACGGCGCCCCCCTCCGGTGCGGCCGTCACGGCGGCCACGCGCGTGGCCTACTTCGAGGGGTGCGGCATGCGGATGATGTTCCCCGAGGCCGCGGCCGAGACGCTCGACCTCCTGAAGGCGGGGACGAAGCCGCTCGTGAGGGACAATGTCTGCTGCGGGCTCCCGCACCTGGCCCACGGGCTGCGGGAAGAGTTTCTGGCGCTTGCCCGGAAGAACATCGAGCTCTACGAGGACGCCGACGTCGTTGTGAGCGACTGTGCGAGCTGCGGCGGCACCCTGAAGCACATCGCCTCGTATTTCGCCGACGATGCGCAGTGGAAGGACCGTGCGGCGGCCTTCAGCCGCAAGGTGATGGATTTGACCGAGTACCTGGCCAAGGCGGGCTACACGCCTCGGCAGAAGGTGAACGCGACCTTCACGTACCACGACCCGTGCCACCTGTCCCGGGGCCAGGGGATCCGGAAACAGCCGCGCGACCTGCTCAGGGCGGCGGGCACCTTCGTCGAGATGAAGGATGCCGACGTCTGCTGCGGCGGGGCGGGGACCTTCCACATGGACTATCCCAACATCGCCCTGAAGATCCTGGACAAGAAGAGGGCCAACATCGAGAAGACGGGCGCCGCCATCGTGGTCACCGGCTGTCCCGGGTGCCTCATCCAGCTCGCCAAGGCGGCGAAGGCCAGCGGCGGCAGGTTCAAGGCCATGCACATCAGCCAGGTGATCTGACGGCGCGGCCTCCAAAGCGCTAAAACCCCCCGGCGGCTCTCCTCGGGGGGTTTTTTTCGGTTCGCTAAAAGGGCATCACGACGATGCGGTTGAAGTCGAGCCACACGGGGCTTCCCTCCGCCAGCCCGTCCGTCGCCGCCGGCCCCGTGGCCCTCACCTCCAGCGGCCCGAGGGCCACCCGGTAATCCATCTCGTTTCCCAGGTAGATCTTGCGGATGAGCCGCCCGGGAACGGCCCCCGGCGCAGGCTCGCTCAGGACCGCGATCGACTCCGGGCGCGCCGCCAAAACCACCCGGTCCCCCGCCTTCATGGCCGCGTGGAGCCGGCCCCTGAGATGCACCGGACCCGGGATGCCCGCGAGGGCCACCACCCCTTCGGTGCCCTCTGTTGAGACCAGGTTTCCCTCGAGGAAGTTGATGAGGCCGATGAAGTCGGCCACGAACCGGTTGGCGGGGGTTTCGTAGATGTCCCGCGGACTGCCGGTCTGCTGGACATACCCCCTGTCCATGACGATGATCCGGTCGGACATGACCATGGCCTCCGCCTGGTCGTGGGTCACGTAGACGACGGTGATCCCGAGGCGGCGCTGCACGTCCTTGATCTCGAAACGCATGCTCTCGCGCAGCTTCGCGTCGAGGTTCGAGAGCGGCTCGTCGAGGAGAAGAAGCGCGGGCTCGGCCACCAGCGCCCGGGCGAGGGCCACACGCTGCTGCTGCCCCCCGGAGAGCTGGCTGGGAAGCCTCCTGTCGAGCCCTTCCAGGTGCACGAGCTCCAGGACGTGCTGCACCTTTTCGCGGATTTTCTTCTTGTCCATCCCGCGGACCTTGAGAGGGTATCCCACGTTGGCGAAGACGTTCATGTGGGGCCACACGGCGTAGGACTGGAAGACCATCCCGATGTTACGCTCTTCCGGCGGCTTGTAGAGATTCGTCTCGGAGCAGCTCACGAGTTCATTCCCGATGAACACCCGGCCCGTCGTGGCCCGCTCGAACCCGGCGATGATGCGAAGGGTCGTCGTCTTCCCGCATCCCGACGGCCCGAGCAGGGAAACGAACTCGCCCTCCCGGATCGTCTCGCTGAAGGCCGCCACGGCCTCCACGCTTCCGAATTTCTTCGACACGTTTTCGAGCCTTACATCCGCCATGGATCGTCTTGTCCCTTTCCCCCGCTGCCTGTCTCCTGCCGGCGGCCGTCGCCGCCCCGCATCGTCAGATGGTGATCTTTCCCTTCGTGATCCTCGTAACGAGCACGTTGCCCGCGAGGACCACGACCAGGATCAGCACGGCCAGCACCGAGGCGGCCTGCTGGTTCGAGTAGGTCTGCATCTCGTAGA
>MVQS01000425.1 GCA_002067855.1 Syntrophaceae bacterium PtaB.Bin038 | reverse complement strand
CAAGGTCACGGCCTGCGGGATTCCCTACATCATCGCCCGAGGGAAGAAGAAGGGTATCCTCGGCGAGATCTTCTCCGGCAAGGATGTGGGGACCCTCTTCATCCCCATGGCGGAATGCCTGTCGAGCCGGGAGTACTGGATTGCCTTCACGCTGCGCTCGCGGGGCAAGCTGTTCATCGACGACGGGGCCAGGAAGGCCATTCTGGAAAACGGAAAGAGCCTGCTGCCCTCGGGCATCGAGCGGGTGGAGGGGGAATTTGCCGTCGGCGATCCGGTCCTGGTGATCGGGTCCGACGGGAAGGCCGTCGCCAAGGGCCTCGTCAATTACAATGCCCAGGAACTTCACAAGATCCAGGGGCTCAAGTCGTCGAAGATCGAGCAGGTCCTCGGCTACAAGCACTACGACGAGGTCATCCACCGGGACAACATGGCCGTCCAGAAAGGGCAGAAAACAAGGGGGTAGGGCACAGGAATACCCTGCTGCCCTTACCGCAGCATGAATTCCGGCAGCACCTTCCCCTTCGCGTCGAACTTCACGCCTTCCATCTCCAGCAGGGCCCTCTTGAGCGCGAGCCCCCCGCCGAAGCCCCCCGGCGAACCGTCTGCGCGGACGACCCGGTGGCAGGGGTAGACGACGGGGAAGGGGTTCTTCCCGCAGCCCTGACCGACGGCCCTCGCCCCGCCGGGAACCCCCGTTATCGAGGCGACACCCCCGTAGCTCATGACATGCCCCCGGGGGATGGCTGCGAGCGTCTCAAGCATTCTCCGGTGGTAGGGCGGCACCCGGCCCATGTCGAGCGCGGCGGCGTCGAAGGAAACGGGCTTGCCCGCCAGGAAGGCGCGCAGCCGCGCGGCGAGCGCTGCGACCGTGCTGCAGGATTTCGCGGCTGCCCCGGGAAACAGCGTGCGGAGTTCCCGCATGAGCGCAGCCTCCGGGGCGGGCAGGCAGATGCGGACGATCCGGACGGGTCTCGCACCCCCGGACCACACGATGGCCGCCATGCCGAGGCGGGTCTTCACGCAGTGATGGAAACAGGGCGTGCGGGGGTTCATGAAAACCTCGTTTGACAGGGGAAACCGGATTCCCCTGTGATCCGGCATTGTAACAGAAACCGGTCCCGGGGCAAAGCGGTTCGCCGGCGGGCCTGCAGAAAAGGAGAGCCTTGGCGGACGTCTACCTCTACCTCAGCGTTGTCGCCTTTCTGGCCGGGTTCATCCAGGGCCTGTCGGGGTTCGGTTCCGTCCTGCTTTCGCTTCCCCTGCTGGCGCTTTTCCTGGACATCCGCGAGGCGATTCCCCTCGTGAACCTCATGGGCGTCATCCTCACGGTCGTCCTCATCGTTCAGCTCCGGGCCCACTGGGAATGGGGAAAGATCCGGCCTCTCCTGGCCGGTGCCGGCCCGGGAATCCCGGCCGGGGTCTGGCTCCTCAAGCGGATGGACCCGGTGCATGTCCAGGTCGTTCTCGGGTCGGTTCTCCTGGCCTATGCACTCTACGGGCTGCTGTTCCGATTGCCGATCGGCAGGCTGGGCGGCCCGTGGGCCTACCTGTTCGGCTTCTTCGCCGGCGGACTGGGCGGGGCGATCAGCGCCTCGGGACCGCCCGTGATCGTCTACACCTCCCTGCAGGCCTGGACGAAGGACCAGATCAAGGTGACCCTACAGGGGTTCTTCATCGTGTCGGGGGTGCTGATCGGCCTGTTCCACGCGGCAAACGGTCTCGTCACGGACGGGGTGATCCGCAACTTCCTGGTCTCCGCCCCCACCCTCCTGGCGGGGACCTGGGTCGGCTCCCTCCTGTACGGGAAGTTCAAGGAGGAGGGGTACCGCCGGGTCATGCTCGTCCTGCTGGGAGCCCTCGGGGTGTTCACGCTCGTGAGGGTGCTGTGATGCAGGGTACAGGGTAACATTGACCCTGTTTTTCGGCTTGACAGTACCCGCAAACTTATGTATTAAAGCAACTTTCGAATTGTACGTGCAAGGAGGACACTCGCTTGGCTACACATCGTTCGGCGGAAAAGAGGGACCGGCAGAACAAGAAACGCAGGGCCCGCAATGCGGCCGTGAAATCGCAGACGAAGACCGAGATCAAGAAGGTGCTGGCCGCGGTGGAGAGCAAGGACGGGGAGAGCTCCGAGAGGGCCCTCAAGGCCGCCGTCCGGGTGATCAAGAAGGCCGCCTCCAAGGGCGTCTACCACAAGAACAACGCCTCCCGCAAGGTCTCCCGCCTGACCAGGAAGGTTGCGGCCCTGAAAAAAGCATAGAACAGCGGAAGAGCGGAACATCGGAAGCGCGAAAAAAAACCTGAAGGCCCGGGGTCTTCAGGTTTTTTGCTGTCCGCTCTTCCTGACTTCCGATCTTCTTGACTTCCGGCCTTCGGGCCTGCCGCTGCGCGGCATCAGAATCCCGACATCAGGTTCCGGTAGGCCTTTTCGGCCATGTCGCCGGCGAGCTTCTGCAGGGCGGCCTGCTTGTTCGTCGAGGTGGTATAGGGGTTGGCCTGGTCCACGCGGTAACTCTCGCTGCCCGTGAAGTTCGCGACGCTCCAGAGGTTCTTTCCCGTCTTGCGCTCCTCGAACGCGAGATTCACGACCATGACCGCCCGGCTCTCCGTGGCCTTGTCGTACCGGTCGAAGGCGACGTGGGACGTGGAGAGGGCGGAAATCGACCCCTTGAGGATCGCATCGGCCGTCTCGCGGCTGCCGGCAAGGCGAAACCGGGGGCTTTTCCGGAACTGCTCCTCGAAGCCGCTCCGGAGATAGATTTCCACGTAGGGTTCGGCCGTCGAGTTGACCGGGTTGTCGACGAAGACGGTCCGGATCCCGCTGTCGATCCACTCCCCGCCGGGCGAGAACCGGTACCCGCACCCCGCAACGGTCACCGCGAGGCACAGCAGTACCAGAGCCGTTCGGACAAGCGTCTTTCCCTTGACCTGATGCCTGATGCCCAATGCCTGACGCCTATCCCTTCACGACAATATTCACCAGCTTCTTCGGCACCGTGATGACCTTGACGATCTTCATCCCTTCGAGGAACTTCTGCGTCTTCTCGTCCGCCAGGGCCATCTCCTTGATCCTGTCCTCCGACTCGTCGGCGCTGACGGTGATGCGGCTGCGGAGCTTCCCGTTGACCTGGACGACGATCGTCAGCTCCTCCTCCGAGGTCAGTGCCGGGTCGTAGGAGGGCCAGGGCACGGCCGTGAGCGACCCCCTGTTGCCCATCATTTCCCAGAGCTCTTCCGTGATGTGGGGCACGATCGGCGCCAGCAGGACGATCACGGTCTCGACGGCCTCCCGGATGACCGCCAGGGCCGCCCTGTCGTCTTTCCCGGGCCTCGGGACCTGGTAGACGAGGTTGACCAGCTCCATGACGGCGCTGATGGCCGTGTTGAAGTGGAAGCGGTCCTCGATGTCCGTCGTCACCTTCCGGATGGTCTGGTGCGTCTTTCTGCGCAGCTTCTTGAATTCTTCCCCGAGGTCCTCCGACCCCGTCAGGGGCCCCGCCTCCCGGAGGTCCTCCAGGTAGTCCACGGCCAGCCGCCAGACGCGGCCCAGGAAGCGGAAGGACCCTTCCACGCCCTGGTCGCTCCACTCGAGGTCCTTCTCCGGCGGCGCCGCGAAGAGGCAGAACATGCGGGCCGTGTCGCAGCCGTATTTCTCGATGAGGTAGTCCGGGTCGATGACGTTCTTGAGCGACTTGGACATCTTCTCGGTCTTGCCGACGGCGACGGGCTTGCCGCACTTCCTGCACTTGTCCTCCTCGACCTCGTCGGGGTAAAGGAAGCCGTGCTCGGGGCACTTTGTCGTCTCCTTGCAGACCATGCCCTGGGTGAGGAGGTTCGTGAAGGGCTCGTCGATCCCCAGCACGCCGAAGTCCCGGAGCACCTTCGTGTAGAACCGCGAGTAGAGCAGGTGCAGGATCGCATGTTCGATCCCGCCGATGTACTGGTCCACGGGAAGCCAGTAGTCCATGGCCTTGCGGTCGAGGCCCGGCTTCACGTCGCAGTGCGGGGAGGCGAAGCGGTCGAAGTACCAGGAGGACTCCACGAACGTGTCCATCGTGTCCGTCTCGCGCCTGGCGGGGCCCTTGCACCCCGGGCACGTCGTGTTCACGAAGGCCTCGACCCGTGCCAGGGGCGAGCCGCCCTCGCCGGTGAACTCCACGTCCTTCGGGAGCACGACGGGCAGGTCCGCTTCCGCAACGGGCATCGTGCCGCACTTGTCGCAGTACACGATGGGGATCGGGGCGCCCCAGTAGCGCTGACGGGAAATCCCCCAGTCGCGCAGGCGGTACTGGATCGTTTTCTTTCCCCTCCCGATCGACTCCAGATGCGCCGCGATCGCCTCCATGGCGGCCGTGTTCTTCATCCCGTCGAAGGGCCCCGAGTTGACCAGGATCCCCTCGTCGACGTAGGCCTCCTCCATGGTCTCCACGTTGAGCGCCCTCTTCGGGTCCTGGATGACGACGATCAGCGGCAGCTTGTACTTCTTGGCGAATTCGAAGTCCCGCTGGTCGTGGGTGGGCACGGCCATGACGCAGCCCGTGCCGTAATCGGCCAGGACGAAGTTGGCGGCGTAGATGGGCATCTTGCGGCCCGTCACGGGGTTGAGGCAGTAGGCGTCGAGGAACACGCCCTCCTTCTCGTAGTAGTCGGAGGTCCGCATGAGCCTGTCCTGCTTCTTGACGCGCTCCACGTACTCCATCACGTCCTTCTCGATGGGCTTGCCCTTGGCGAGCTGCATGACGAGCGGGTGCTCGGCGGCCACGAGCATGAAGGTGGCCCCGTAGATCGTGTCCTGCCTCGTCGTGAAGACCCGGATGGGCTCGCCCCCGTCGGCCATGGGGAAGGTGATCTCCACGCCGTAGCTCTTCCCGATCCAGTTCTTCTGCATGGTGATGACGCGCTCGGGCCATCCCGTGAGCCGGTCGCAGTACTCCAGCAGCTCCTCCACGTACCGGGTGATCCGGAAGAACCATTGCGAGAGGTGCTCCTCCCTCACCTCGGAGCCGCAGCGCCAGCACTGCCCGGCCTCGACCTGCTCGTTGGCGAGCACCGTCCGGCACTTGGGGCACCAGTTGACGGCCGACTCCTTCTTGTACACGAGGCCCTTCTCGTACATCCAGAGGAAGAAGAGCTGCTCCCACTTGTAGTAATCGGGCTCGCAGGTCGAGATCTCCCGGTCCCAGTCGTAGCTGAAGCCCATGCGCTTGAGCTGGGCCTTCATGTTCTCGATGTTCGATTGCGTCCACTGGGCGGGATGGATGCCGTGGTCGATGGCGGCGTTCTCGGCGGGCATGCCGAAGGCGTCCCACCCCATGGGGTGCAGGACGTTGAATCCCCGCATGTGCTTGTAGCGGGCCACCACGTCGCCGATCGTGTAGTTGCGCACGTGCCCCATGTGGATGCGGCCCGAGGGGTAGGGGAACATCTCGAGGAGGTAGTACTTCTTCTTCCCGGGCTCTTCGGTGACCTTGAAGATCTTCTTCTCTTCCCAGTGCTTCTGCCACTTCTCTTCGATCTCGTGCGGGCGGTATCTCGTCTCCATGGCGGTCTCCTCACGGCTTCCCTGTAGTGCGCGTGAAAAAGGCCTAGCACAGGGACCCGTTTCTTTCAACGCTATTTTTTCCAGAAATCGGGCACGAGCAGGACGAGGACGGTGTAGATCTCGAGCCTCCCCAGGAGCATGCAAAGAGACAGGACCCACTTGGCCGCCTGGGGCAGCTCGGCGTAGTTCGAGAGGGCGTTGACGGCCCCCATGCCGGGCCCGACGTTGCCGATCGTGGCGGCCACCCCGGAGACGGCGGTGAGCATGTCGACGCCGAGGAAGGTCAGGGTCAGGGTCGCCGCCACGGCCAGGGCGATGTAGAGGAAGAAGAA
>MVQS01000424.1 GCA_002067855.1 Syntrophaceae bacterium PtaB.Bin038 | reverse complement strand
GGGGGATTTCCTCTACTCGCGCTCCTTCACCCTCATGACGCGCGACGGGGACCTGGCCATCATCAAGCTCATCTCCGAGACGACCAACACCATGGCCGAGGGGGAGGTCTTCCAGCTCCTCAAATGCGGCGACGTGGGGATCACGGAGGAGGACTACTTCACCCTCATCGAGAAGAAGACGGCCGTCCTCATCGCGGCGGCCTGCGCCGTGGGGGCGCTCATGGCCGGGGCGGCGTCGGATCGGGTCGAATCCCTGCGGGCGTTCGGGCACGCCATGGGGCTTGCCTTCCAGCTCACCGACGACACGCTGGATTACGTGGCCGCCGAGAAGGAGTTCGGGAAGGCCATCGGGATGGACATCAAGGAAGGGAAGATCACCCTGCCGCTCATCCGGACGCTCGCCCGGTGCAGTGCCTCGGAGAAGGAGACCATCCGGGGGATCGTGGAGCGCAAACAGGCGACGGACGAGGACATAAAGTCGGTCTTCGGCCTCATCGGGAAATACGACGGGATCCCCTACGCCCTGGACCGCGCCAGGGCCATCATCGCCGAAGGCAAGGCGCGGCTCGCCCCCTTCCGGGACGGCGAGGCGAAGGCGGCCCTCATGGCCATGGCCGACTTCATCGCCGAACGCACCCTCTGAAAACCGGGGTTCAGGCAAGAGATAAGAAGAAAAACAGAAAAGGACCGGGACGATCATCCCCCGGTCCTTTTTTTCTTTCCCGTATTCGGGCCCCAGCCCCTGGACCCTAGATCAGGTACAGCCCCTTCTTCTCGGCGATCTCGCCGAGGTCTCCGGCCCGGACCATGGCAACGGCCCTGGGAAGACCCTCCATGATGTCGCGGGCCGTGATGCCGTCTTCCCCCTTGTCAACCGCCGCGAGGTCACCTGCCAGCCCGTGGATGAACACGCCGGCCCTCACCGCCTCCGGGACACCGAGCCCGAGGCCGAACATAGCCCCGATGGCACCCGTCAGCACATCGCCGGAGCCCGCCGTGGCCATCCCGGAGTTGCCGCTCATGTTGACGAACACGCGGCCGTCGGGCAGGCCGATGAGCGTGTGGGCCCCTTTGAGCACGATGATCGAGTCGAGGGCGGCAGCCGTTTCCTGAAGGATGCCGATCGGGTCCTTCCCGATCGCCTCGACGCTCTTGCCGGTGAGCCGGGCCATCTCCCCCGCGTGGGGCGTCAGGATCGTCTCGTAGCGGCGCTTCTTGAGAAACCGGGGGTTCTTCGCCACGGCCGTGAGCCCGTCGCCGTCGATGAGGATGGGCCTCTCGATCTTTGCCGCAAGCTCCCGCACGAGTTTCTGCGTTTCCTCGGCAAGGGAGAGTCCCGGTCCCAGGACGACGAGATCCACTTTCCCTGCCAGTTCCAGCAGGGCCGAGCGGTTTCGCAGGGCGATGCTGCCCGATGAGGTCTCTTTCTGGGGGACGAAGACGATCTCGCCCGCCTGCGCGGCCAGCCCCGGGATCACCGCCGCGGGCGCAGCGAGGCGAGAGTAGCCCCCTCCCGCCTTCAGGAAGGACAGCGCCGAGAACGCCGGGGCCCCGTAGTAGCCGGCGGCCCCCGCGACAAAGAGCACGTCGCCGAAGTCCCCCTTGTGACCCCAGGCCCTGCGGCCGGGGATCGGAGGGGGGTCGTTGATCTCCAGGGCGATCGACTCGGAGTCGTAGAGCTCGGGGGGGAAGGAGATGTGGGTGACGAAGAGCTTCCCCCCGAAGAGGAACCCGGGGTAGAGGAGGTTGCCCCGCTTGGGCAGTCCGAAGGTCACCGTGGCCGCCGCCCGGACGGCCGTGCCCATCACGGCCCCCGTGTCGCCGTTGATCCCCGAGGGGATGTCGAGGCTGAAGACGGGTTTGCCGAGGGCATTGACGAGTTCGATCACCTCCCGGTGAAGGCCCTCCACGTCCCGGTCGAGTCCCGTGCCGAAGAGGGCGTCGATAACGGCGTTGGACTCCAGGATGTAGTGTCTCACGTCCTCCACGGACTCCACCGGCCGGACGTCGACGGCCAGGTTGAGCAGCACGTCGAGGTTCTTTCGCGCGGCCCCCCGATAGCGGCTCTTATCGGCCAAAAGGAAGACCTTGACGATGCCGCCGTCCGAGTGGATCTTCCGTGCCACGACGAAGCCGTCGCCGCCGTTGTTGCCCCCGCCGCAGAGGACGGTGAAGCGCCGCCCCGCGATGTCCGTCTCGCCGGCCAGCGCGTAATAGGCGGCGATCCCGGCGTTTTCCATGAGGATCTCGTCGGGAAGGCCCAGCGTCTCGATAGCGTAGCGGTCCATCGCCCTCATCTCTGCCGTCGTGGCAACCTTCATCTCTTCCCCCTTGCCCATAGATCTCGATTCTGCTTCCCGGGAAAACGGCGCTGCCGGTCCCTCAACGCAGAAGGTCAGAAGGTTAGAGGTTCAGAAGGTTGGAGAAGCGGACAGCGTACAATGGCCTCCTGGTTTTCCGACCTTCTTGCCTTCTCACCCTCGTACCTTCTTCACTAATGCAGCCACCCTCTTGCCCAGCTTGCGGCCGTTCTCCGCGGCCGCGGCGTCGGGGGCGCCCAGGCAGGAAACCCCGTAATGACCCGTGGCATCGAGGGGGTCGCCGACGACGATCATCCCGTAGATCAGCAGGGCCTGGAGGATGGATAGCATCGTCGTCTCCTTGCCGCCCGACGGGTCGGCGCTCGTGGCGAAGGCGGCGCCCACCTTGTTCTCCATCTTCTTCCGCACCCCCACGTACTTGTCAAGGACATCCTTGAGCGGCGCCGCCATGGACCCGAAGTAGACGGGTGAGCCCGCGATGATCCCGTCGGCGGCCACGAAGTCCTCCTTCGTCACGTCCGCCGTGGATTTGACGACGGCCTGCACGCCCTCGACCTCCACGACCCCCCTGGCGATCTCCTCGGCGAGTTTCTTCGTGTTGCCCGACCGGGAGAAATAAAGAATGAGAACCTTCATGTGTTTTGCCTCCTTTCCGGAAAGTCGGATCAGTTCGTTCCACGGTTTCTCTGCGCCAGAACCGCTCTGCAAGCGGCACAAGGCTTAGGGCTGAAGGCCAAGGGTAAGACAATTTCTATCGAGCCGTCTTCTTCGGGGTGCCGGTTGCCAAGTCGAGCAACGCCGGGGCGATATGTTTCCCGGCGACCTGCCTTGCCGCAATTCCCGCGGCGAACCCGGCCGCAAGGTCGATGTCGAGCCGCCGGTACACGTGAGCCGCCAGGTAGGCGGCGAAGAAGACGTCCCCCGCCCCCACGGTGCTCACGGGCCACCGAACCGCCTCGGCCGCGAAGTGGCACCCTTCCCCGGAACGGGTCCACACGCTCGCGCCCCTCGAGCCCCGGGTGATCACCGCCTCGTCGATCCGGAAACGTTTCAGGAACCCGGGCAGGGTCTCGCGGAAGTGATCGAGCATGAGGCCGAGTTCCCCCTCGTCGGCCTTGACGATGTGGGCGGCGCGCAGAGCCCCTTCGAGCCCCGTCGACACCGCCGGGACGATCCGGCCGCTTTCGGCCCTGCGCAGGTACCCCTGCACGTCGAGGCTCACGAGTTTCCTCGATTCCCCCATCAGTGCTACGGCCCGGGGTTCGATGTCTTCGGGGTGCAGGGGGCCCGCATGGACGTGACGGACCGTCGCGAGGAGCGGCTCGATCTGGGCCGACGTGACGGGGCCTGCCGCCTGCGGCATGAGCTGCTCGCGGAAATCACCCCGGGACTCGTTGACGAAGCGCGTCGTGCGCGGGCTCCTGCCTGCGTGGACGGCCACCCCCTCGGCGGCAAGGATGCCCATCAGGGCCCTGTCCGCGTCGGAGACGTTCGTCACAACGGCCGTTGCCACGCCGAGCCGCTGAAAGGTAAGCCCCCCGTAGGTGCCGACACCGCCCAGCCGCTCCACCGCTTTGCGGTTCTCGACAATGCGGTCGATCGTGACGGACCCGACGACGAGGACCTCCGTCTTCCTGATGCGTTCTTTCATCATTCTCAGCCGCTTTTTGTCTTTGTCCCGTACCTTGTAGGCGTGCGAAGGGCGGAAATTATGAAGAGCGGAAGATCGGAAAAAGAACAGGAACAGATTCGATTACGTCCGCGCTTCCTACCTTCACAGGCCGAGTGTCCGAAGATATTCACACAGCACCCCTCACCAGCCCGTCACTCCATGGACAAGGTACCCGACAATCAGCGCCACTCCCGTGATCAGGTACACCTTGATGATGGCGATGTTGGCGGGTATCACCTTCAGCCGGTCCAGGTAGTGTTCGTTGAGGATCCGCACCGACTGGATCGCCGTGGGCAGGGCCAGCAATCCCAGGAGGATCCCCGGAGGCGCCGCCCCGACGATGACCGATCCGGCAAGGATCCCGAAGGCGCAAAGAAGGCCGGCCTGGTAGAGGACGACGCCGGCGCGGCGGCCGAAGCGGGCCACGAGGTTCATCTTCCCGCTCCGGCGGTCCTCCTCGTAGTCGGGGATCTCGTTGATGACGATCATGGACCACATGAGAAACCCCGGGACGAGGGAGACGATCAGGGGCTCGACACCAAAGGTCTGACGCTGGACGTAGTACGACCCCATCACGAGGACGGGCCCGAAGTTGACCAGCAGCCCCAGCTCGCCGAAACCCCGGTAGGCGAACTTGACGGGGGGCACGGTGTAAAAGATGGACGACAGGATCCCGACGGCCCCGATGACCAGGACGGGCCACCCTTTCAGGAGAGCCAGCCAGATCCAGATGGCGACCGTGATGCCGTAGCATACTGCAACGCCCCCTCTCAGCTCGTTGACGGTGAGAAGGCCCTCGGTGAGAACCCCGCTGCCCCCCGTGTAGGGGTTCTTCTCGTCGCCCCAGGCCCTGTCGACGGCGTGCAGGTAGTCGAGGACGTCGTCGAGCATGTTGAGCCCGAAGTGGTGCACCGTCACCCCGATGAACACGAGCAGGAAGGCGAAGGGATCGAAAACGTCGTACCTCGCCCAGGCGATGGCGGCGGCCAGGGTCACCGGGAGGAAGCTGGGAGGCACGAACTGGACGCGGACCGCCTGGATCCAGGGGGCGATCGGGTTTGTCCCCCGCGCGGGTCCGGATGTCTCGATCTTGGTGCGCATCGGCCTCGATCCGGCGTGCTCGTGAGGGTCGGCGTGCGTCAGGCAGGAAAAATCGGGAATGGGCACCGCCCCCGGTCACCGGGGCCGGGGGCGGCAGGTTCCTACTTCAGCGAGTTCTCGAAGCGGCGGTTCGCCTCGTCCCAGTTCACGATGCTCCAGAAGGCCTCGACGAACTTCGCCCGGAGGTTCTTGTAGTCCAGGTAGTAGGCGTGTTCCCAGACGTCGAGCACCAGGAGGATCCGAAGCCCGGGGTAGACGTTGACGTTGTGCTTCTCGATCTGCATGATCACGGGCCGGTTCGTGAGGGTGCAGTGACTCAGCGCAGCCCACCCGGAGCCCTCGGCGCTGACGGCCGCCTGGGTGAACTCCTTCTTGAACGGCTCGTAGCCCCCGAACTCCTTCTCGATGGCCGCGGCCAGGAGCCCCACGGGCCTGTCGGACGCTTTGCCCTTCGGGGCCAGGTTCGCCCAGAACAGCGAGTGGAGCACGTGCCCGCCCAGGTGGAACGAGAACTCCTTGAGCGTCGATTTCACGTCGAGGTCGGCCTTCTCCCGGCGTGCCTTTTCGAGCCGTTCCAGCAGGCCGTTGGCCCCCGTGACGTAGGCCGCGTGATGCTTCTCGTGGTGAAGCCTCAGCTGCTCCTCGGAGATGAAGGGTTCGAGGTCCTTGTACCCGAAGCCCAGCTTCGGCAGAGAGTAAAGTGTGGTTCCCATGATGAGCCCTTTCTATGGCAGGCGACGGCGCCCGTTGTGTTGAGTTTGCTTCAGCCGTATTTTTTTAAAGGCGATCGAGGGAAAATTGCAAGCAAAATTCTTCACTCCGCCGTCTCGGCGCGAAGCCAGGCCAGGTAGGGTTCGCTGCCCGCCTCGATGGGGAAGGAGATGATTTCAGGCACTTCGTACGGGTGGCCTGCGCGGATGGCCGCTTCGACGGCCGCGTAGTTCGCCCGCCTCGTCTTGATGAGGCAGAGCCACTCCGTCGACCGCTCCAGGGCCCCCTTCCACCGGTAGAAGCTCTCGACGGGACCGGCGATCTGGACGCAGGCCGCAAGCCTGCGCTCCACGAGGGTCTGCGCGATCCTGTCCGCCTCCTCCCTCGACGGGGCCGTGGTCGTGACCTGGATGAACTCGCTCATGGGTTCCTCCCGATGGGGGTCAGCGCCTCGCCGCGGCGGGCCGGGCTTTCAGGATGAAATAGAGCGCCGCTCCCGCGAGGATCATGGCCAGGCAGAGGATCTGGCCGATCGTGATCAGCCCGAAGTACAGGCCGATATGCGCGTCGGGCTCCCGGAC
>MVQS01000423.1 GCA_002067855.1 Syntrophaceae bacterium PtaB.Bin038 | reverse complement strand
GCCCATGGCCCCGACGGCCGCCGCCGTCGCCGGCCCGATCGTGCAGATGCGGACCCCCTTGAGATCCCGGATGTCCCCGCCCCTGTCGCGGAGCCTGGCGAAGAAATGCTTCACGCCGTTTGCGCTCGTGAAGACGATCCAGTCGTACCCCTCGAGGCCGGCAAGGGCCCGGTCCATGTCACCCCAGTTCGCGGGCGGTGCAATGCGGATCGTGGGGAAGAGGATAGCCTCCGCACCCTCGGCGGCAAGCAGCCGCGCGAACTCCCCCGCCTGCTCCTCGGGCCTGGTGACGACGATGCCCTTTCCGAACAGGGGCCTCGCCTCGAACCAGTCGAGCTTGGGCCGCAGCGCGACCACCTCGCCCACCACGAGGATGGACGGCGGCTTGAATCCCTGCTTTTTCGCCTTTGCCGCGATGTCGGCCAGCGTCCCCGTCAGCGTCTGCTGCTCGGGGGTCGTCCCCCATCGGATGAGCGCCGCCGGCGTTTCGGGGGCTTTCCCGCCCTCGACGAGGTTCCGGGCGATGTTCGCGAGGTTCTTGACCCCCATGAGGAAGACCAGGGTGCCGATCCCGGCGAGCGCCCCCCAGTCGATTTCGCTCTTGTCCTTCGTGGGGTCCTCGTGGCCCGTGACGAAGGCGACCGTCGAGGTGTAGCCCCGGTGCGTCAGCGGGATGCCCGCAAAGGCCGGCACCGCAATGGCCGACGTCACTCCCGGGACCACCTCGAAGGGGATTCCGGCCTCCCGCAGGACCTCAGCCTCCTCGCCGCCGCGGCCGAAGATGAAGGGGTCTCCCCCCTTCAGCCGGGCCACGGTCAGGCCCTTCCGGGCCTCGCCGGCGAGGATCCGGTTGATCTCCCCCTGGGGCAGCGTGTGGTCGCCGCCCTTCTTGCCGACGTAGATGAGCCGTGCGTCCTTCCGGGCGCGGCGGAGGAATTCCTCGTTGGCCAGATAGTCGTAGACGACGACGTCGGCCTGCCCGATGCACTCGGCCCCGCGCAGCGTGATGAGCCCGGGATCCCCGGGGCCCGCACCGATGATAAAGACCTTGCCCTTCTTGCTCAATGGATCCTCTGTGATTGAATCGAAGCGTTCTTTTCCGTTACCCCGGACTTCCGGATTCAGGATTCCGGCTTGAATGAACCATACTTTTCTCGATCCCGATACCCGATATCCGCGGCTTTCGCTACGAAAGCCGCCTGTAGACCTCGTCAAGGATCTGCCGTCCCCCGGCGGCCAGAATCCGCTCGGCCAGGATGCGGCCCATCTGCTCGGCCTCGGCGACGGGCCCGCGGACGCGGTCCTTGATCAGCATCCGGCCGTCGAGGCTCCCCACGAGCCCCGTCACGGTGATCGAGTCCTTCTCGATCGTCCCGTAGGCCGCCAGCGGCACCTGGCACCCCGCGCCGAAGACGGCCAGAAAGGCCCGCTCGGCGCTCACCTCGGTGAACGTCTTCTCGTGGTTCAGGACGGAGACGATCTCCCCCACGTCCTCGCCCTTGCGCACCTCGACCCCGAGGGCCCCCTGCCCGATCGCGGGCGTCATGATCTCGGGGGGGATGAACTGTGAGGCGCGGTCCTGCCAGCCCATGCGCTTCAGGCCCGCCGCCGCCACGATGATCCCGTCGAGGTTGTCCCGCTCAATTTTTTTGATCCGCGTGTCCAGGTTTCCGCGGATGGGGACGATCTCCACGTCCAGGTAGATGTTTTTGAGCTGGCACCCCCGTCGCAGGGAGCCCGTGCCGATCCGCGCCCCCGAAGGGATCCGCTCGAGCTTGAAGTTCCCCTTCGAGATGAGGACGTCCCTCGCGTCCTCCCGCTCGAGCATGGCGGCGATCTCGAGGCCCTCCGGCAGAAGCGCCGGCACGTCCTTCATGCTGTGGACCGCGAGGTCGATGCGCCGCTCGAGCAGCGCCTCCTCGAGCTCCTTGACGAACACGCCCTTGCCGCCGATCTGCGCCAGCGCCACGTCCTGCATCCGGTCGCCCGTCGTCTTGATGACGTGGACGTCCAGGGTGAGGCCCGGCCGCTTCCGGCGAAGCTCCTCCATGACGATTCCCGTCTGCTGGAGCGCGAGCTGGCTTCCCCGCGTCCCGACTTTCAGCACCCTTCCGATGTTCGTTCTCCTTTGCTAATTCTTTTCCTGGCGCCGATCAGGCAACCCGATGCTGTTGCTCCCGACGCCATGAAGTTAGGAAGCGCGGAAGAGCAGAAGAGCGGGATCGAACAAAGATTCCCATCTGCCTCCGCTCTTCATCGCTTCCTACCTTCCGCTCTTCGCAGACTCGATGCTCGAAACATGTCCAATCGACGCGACCTCATGGTTCCTCGCTCTCGAGGCGAAAGAGTTTCCGGATGGCTGCCACGTACGGCATGGCCCCGTTGGACTGGCTCTCCTCCTTGAGCCCTGTGACGGGGTCGTGGAGGATCTTGTTGATGATCTGCGTCGCGAGGATCTCGACGTTCTTCCGGTCCTCCTCGCCGAGGGCCCGAAGCCACGACCCGGACCGCTCCAGCTCGGCCCGCAGGATCGACTCCGCCTTCTCCCGCAGGGAGACGATCGTGGGGACCACCTCGAGGGTATTGTACCACTCGGAGAACTTCAGGACCTCCTCGCCGATGATGCCCTCGGCCTTCTCGGCCTCCTGGAGGCGGTTGCGCACGTTCTCGTCGACCACCCCCTGCAGGTCGTCGATGTTGAAGAGGTAGACGTTGTCGATGCGGCCCACCTCGGGATCCACGTCGCGCGGAACGGCGATGTCGATGATAAAGAGCAGGCGGTTCTTGCGGCGCTTGAGCGCCCCCTGGACCATCGCCGGGGTGAGGATGTAGCCCGCAGCGCCCGTGGAGCTGATGACGATGTCGGCCTCCTGGAGCTTCTCCTCCAGGAGCTCGAAACCCACGGGGATCCCGTGGATCTCCTCGGCCACCTGCACGGCCCGCGCGTAGGTGCGGTTGGCCACGATGATCCTTCCCGCCCCGTTCGCGAGCAGGTGCCGGGCGGCAAGCTCCGACATCTCGCCCGCCCCCACCAGCAGGACCGTTCTGCCCTCGAGGCTCCCCAGGATCTTCTTGGCCATCTCCACCGCGGCGTAGCTCACCGAGACGGCGTTGCCGGCGATGGCCGTCTCCGTCCGCACGCGCTTGGCCGTGCGGAAGGCGTGATGGAGCAGCTTGTTGAGGATGATCCCCGAGGCTTTCTGCTCCACGCAGTCCCGGTAGGCCTCCTTGACCTGCCCCAGGATCTGGGGCTCGCCCATCACCATGGAGTCCAGGCTCGAGGCCACCCGGAAGAGGTGGCGCACGGCGTCGCTTCCGCAGTGCACGTAGAGGCACTTCTCCAGCTCGGCGGCATCGAGGTTGCCGTGCCGCAGGATGAAGGACTTCACCCGCGTGATGGCCTCCTCCATGTCCCCGGCCCGGGCTAGGACCTCCACCCGGTTGCACGTCGACAGGTAGAGGGCCTCGCGGACGGCCGGGTTCTTCAGGAGCTCCTCGAGCGGGCGCAGGCCGTCGCCGCAGGAAAACGCAAGACGTTCCCGGATCTCCAGGGGTGCGGTCTTGTGGTTCATGCCGACGAGGATGACATTCATGGCCGGTAGAAAACCTTCATCAAATTTATCCGCTCTTCTTGACTTCCGCTCTTCCGCTCTTCACGTTCGCCATCCCCGAGGAGACGGAAAGGGCATCGACGGGCAGCAACGGTTGAATGCCCGCTAGGTGAACTTGTGCACCGAGCTCAGGAAGTTCACGCCGATGAACGCCGAGATCAGCACCGCGAGGGCGACGATGGACAGCACGGCGATCTTTCTCCCCTTCCACCCGATGGCGAGCCGCTGGTGCAGCAAAAAGGCGTAGAAGCACCACACGGCAAACGACCAGATCGTCTTGGGGTCCGCGACCCACTGGCTCCCTCCCCAGGCCGTCCTCGCCCAGACGGACCCGACGATGAGCCCCAGGGTCAGCAGCGGGAACCCCCACAGAAGGCCCGCGTGATTGATGTTGTCGAGATCCCCCAGCGACGGCAGGTACCGGGCAAGGCCGCTCATCCTGCGCCGGCGGATCTGGCGGTCCTGGATGCAGTACATGATGCCCGCGAGAGAGGCAAGGGCGAAGAGCCCCTCGCCGATGAGGGAGAGCGTCACGTGGATGGGCACGAGCCGCCCCTGCAGCGCGTCGGGGATGGCCAGGGTGCCCTCGATGCCCATCGACGCGAGCATCATGAGCAGCACGGCGAAGGGCGCCACGATGGCCCCGAGAACCCTTGTCTTCGTCCGCATCTGGAAGGCCAGGTAGGCGCCCGAGACGATCCAGGTAAAGAAGGACACGGCCTCGAAGAGGTTCACGGCCACGTTGAAGCCGCGCTCGGTGTACATCTCCAGGAAATGCACGGTGTGCAGAACAACGGCGAGGCCGAGGACCCACGTGGCGAGCTTGGCCATCACGACACGCCGCGCCACGAGCGACACGAGGTAGCCCGCGGTCGCCGCGAAGTAGGCCGCCAGGGCCGCCTTGAAGAACAATGGCTCCATCATTTGCCTCTGGCCCCCGGACTCCGGCCCCCGGTCCTTTTTCTCTCTGCTTCCTGCCGCGCGGCCTGCGGCGTTGCCGCCCTGCGCCTGTCGAAGGGGCGGTCTGCGGCCCGCGGCCGGATGGCGGAGAGGTCGATGTCAACACCCGCCAGCCGTTTCACCGTCTCCGCGGCCTTTCTCCAGTGCCCCCTGCGGATCCGCTCCAGGATGTCGGACTCCACCAGGGCCTCGAAGACCTTGCGGTTCTCGTCGGACCCTTCCCCGCGGTCGAGGATGCGGCCGCGGACCTCGCCCATGATCTTCAGCAGCGTCTCGTACTCGGGCCCGTAGCGCTCCTCGAGCTCCTTCCGGAGCTTCTTCGCCAGGGCCGGGCTCCTGCCCCCCGTGGCAACGGTGATCACCAGGTCCCCCTGCCGGCACAGGGCGGGAAGGATGAAGTCGCAGCGGCCCGGGTCGTCGACGATGTTGGCCAGGACCCCCCGGCGGCGTGCGTCGCGGAAGACCCGGTCGTTGACGTCGCGGTCGTCCGTCGCCCCGATGACGAGGAAAGCGCCTTCGAGATGGCTTGCGTCGTAGTCGGCCGCGATGTGGCCGACGCGGCCCTCCCGCACGAGCCCCTCGAGACCGGAGGTCAGTTCCCTGCCCACGACGGTCACACGGGCGCCGCACTCGAGGAGGCGCTCCGCCTTCCGCTGCCCCACCTCGCCGCCGCCGACGACGATGCAGCGCCGGTCCGCGATGTCGAGCCCGATCGGGTAATATCTCATGAAATCCGCTGTTTTCCCGTTTGATTCGATAGAAGGATGAAGCTATCACGAGCCATGGCAAATTTCAAGCTGCTTGAAATCTCTCGAAAAACAGGCTATACAGCCATTCTGTGAATCCCCGGGGGCTTCTCCACCCTCCCCCGCGCGGAAGGCCCGCAAGACGCGTTTCCATCCCCGATTCGAGCGGGATGACACCGGAAGGAGGCATCATGCCCGGCAGCTCGGACAAGTCAGCCGCACCGAAAGAGAAATGGGTTCGTTTCAAGCTCTACGCCTCGCCCGCACTGGACGAAGCCCTGTCAAATTACCTCACCGAGATGGGAGCCCAGGGGGTCTTCGAGGAGTTCCTCGAGCCGGGGGTCTCCGACCTGCCCGAGCCCGACACGCAGGACGAGCGGGTCCTGAACGCCTATTTCCCCTCCGATGCCGACGACGCGAAACGGGCGGCCCGGCTTCAGGCCTACATCGACTGCCTGGCCGAACTCTTCCCCGACCAGGATAAACCCACCTTCAACACCGAGGTCATCGTCGACCCCCAGTGGGGCGAGGTCTGGAAGCGCTTCTTCAAGCCCCTTCGGATCAGCAGGAACATCATCGTCAAGCCGTCCTGGGAGCGTTACTCCGCCACGGGCCGCGAGACGGTCATCGAGATCGACCCCGGCATGGCCTTCGGGACGGGCCAGCACCCCTCGACGAGCATGTGCCTCGAGGCCATGGAGGAGATCCTCCTGAAGGACCGCTCCTTCCAGAAATGGCGCGTCCTGGACGTGGGCACCGGCACGGGCATCCTGGGCATCTCGGCCGCCAAGCTCGGCGCCTCGACCGTGCTGTGCGTCGACATCGACCCGCAGGCCGTGGAGATCGCCCACAAGAACGTGGCCGTCAACCACGTGGGCGACCGCGTCGTGATCGTCAACAGCGACGTGGCCCGGATCAAGGGTAGCTTCGAGCTGATCGTGGCCAACCTCACGGCGGAGACGCTCATCAAGATCAAGTCGCACCTCGTCAAGATGATGGAGAAGGGCGGCTATCTCGTCATCTCCGGGATCATCGAGAAGAACCGGCAGGACGTGGAGAAGGCCTTCACCCGCGACGACCTGATCCGGCACAGGGTCATGGACGACAAGGAGTGGGTCTGCTACGTCTACCGAAAGCCGTCGAAGGCCTGAGGGATGATTCCCCGGATCTACTCCCCCCCCGTCCAGGCAGGAAAAGACACGGTCGAACTCGCGGAGGACACGGTTCGCTACCTGCGCCATGTTCTGCGCCTGGGTAGCGGCGACAGGATCCTCCTCTTCGACGGGACCGGCTGGGAGTACCGCGGCGTGATCGAACGACTCGAGGGCCGGAAGGGCACGGCGCGGATCACGGCCCGCGAACGCATCCCCCTCGAGATCCCCGTGCGCATCACCCTTGCCCAGGCCCTGCCCAAGGGCGACAAGATGGAGTTCATCGTCCAGAAGGCCACGGAGCTCGGCGCGTCGCGCATCGTCCCCTTCCGCTCCGCCCGAACGATCCCGAGGCGCACCGAGGATCGAACCGCCCGGAGGCTCGAGCGCTGGCGCCGGATCGCCGCCGAGGCGGCCGAGCAGTGCGGCCGCGCAGACGTCCCCGAGATCGCCGAGCCCCTCCCCTTCCGGGACGCCCTCGCGCAAGCCGGGACCGAAGCCGTGAAGATCCTCTTCTGGGAGGCCGAAGCGGAACGCTCCGTCCGGGAGATCCTCGAGGGCACCGGGGCGCGGTCGGCAAAGGAGTTCTTCCTCGTCGTGGGGCCCGAGGGCGGGATCACGGGCGAGGAGGCGGAGCAGGCGAGGCGGGCGGGCTTTCTCACCGCGAGCCTCGGCAGGCTCGTCCTGCGGGTGGAGACGGCGGCCCTTGCCATTCTCGCCATTTTCCAGTATGAATGCGGGCTGATCGGCGCCCTCGGAAGAAAGGATCGCGATGGATAGTCACTACGGCGGGTTCTGGCGGCGGCTCTACGCCTTCACGATCGACAAGATCATCCTGGGCTTCATCGGCATGATCCTGATGGTCATCGGAACGACGGCCTTCGGGCTCGGCATCTCGCCCTACGACATGACCGCCGACCCCGATGCCCTGATGGCCCTGGGAGGCAGGATCTTCCTGCTCTACCAGGCCGTCACCCTGCTTCTGGACATGGCCTACTTCACGTACTGCCACGGAACCACGGGCCAGACGCCCGGCAAACGCCTGCTCGGGCTGCGCGTCGTTGAGGAAGCGGGCGGGCCGATCGGACTCGGGACGGCCTTCCTGCGCTGGGTGGGCTACATCGTCTCGGCTGTTCCCATGCTCATGGGATTCCTCTGGGCGGGCGCGGACAGGCGCAAGCAGGGCTGGCACGACAAGATCGCGGGCACCGTCGTCATCGACCTCTACCGGGTCGTCGAGGTCGAGATCCCGCCAAAAAATGCCTTGACAAACCAAGGCAATTTATTTAGTTAGAGCATCTTCGAAGCGCTCAAGGGTCGGTAGCTCAGCAGGTAGAGCATCGGACTGAAAATCCGAGTGTCGGCGGTTCGACTCCGCCCTGACCCACCAGGAAAACCAAGGGGCTGGCCAGACAAGGCCGGCCCTTTTTTGTTTCGTCCTTCCCGCATGATCCCGCTTTGCAGTCCAAGACCCGGACAAGAACACTTGACATCTCAAGCACTGCACGTAATACATGTAACACATATGCCACTCATGAGCGGAGAGAATTGCCATGGCGAAGACGTTGAATGTACGGATCTCGGACGATATCGGGCAGAGACTCGAACGCCTTGCTGAAAAGACCAGGAGGCCCAAAAGCTTCTACATCAAGGACATGCTGGAGAAATACCTTGATGAGTATGAAGAGGCTTACCTGGCCCTCGAGCGCACCTCCGAAAAAAACGCAAAATATTGCACGAGCAAGGAGGTCAAGAAATTCCTTGGGCTATAAAGTGACCTGGCATGAAACCGCCGTCGAGGATCTCAGGAGGCTCGACGAGGCCGGGGCGAGGGAGTTCGTGGACAAGGTCGATGATCACCTTTCGGAAGACCCCCTCGCCCTCGGGAAACCCCTGAAGGGAATCTTCCGCGGCCTATTCCGTTACCGGTGCGGGGATTACAGGGTCATTTACTCCATCGACCGACAGGAAGAACGGTTGGTCGTGCTGACTGTGGGACACGGGAAGGAAGTGTACAGGAAACCCGGATGAGGAGTGCGTTCATCAGACCCCGCTGAAGGGCGGTCGTGAAGACGTTGTCCCCGACAGGCGAGGGGGTCCGAGCGGGCGAGAACGAGGGTGGCCGTTGAAGCGCAGAAAGGCCTCCGCCGGTCAACCCGGAGGAGGCCATCCGAAGAGGGAACGTCTCGTTTGCCGTCGCGCGGGGTGCCCTTGCGGCCCTACTTCCCGAACACGGGATAGCACATGGGGTCGGTCCAGCGCTTCCTGTCTTTTCCGATCTCTTTTGTCGCCTTTTTCATTTCGCTGCCTCCTGAATGGCCGTTTTCTATCGCTCGGGTTTCCTCTCAAAGGACGGGAAGCACATGGGGTCGTACCAGATGCCGCCCCGCCTGTATGCCTTGATCCCCTTTTCGCTTTTTTTGGTCTGCCTCATGTCCGAACCGCGCCTCGACATGGTCGTCGTTCCTGCCTACCGGACTCGCGTCGGCGTGTACACGGGGAAGCTCATCGGGTCGGTCCAGTACTTCTTGTCGGTCTTCACGTTCTTGGCTTTTTCTTTCATCGTCGGATCTCCTTAGTGTGTTTTCAGACCCTGGGATCACCGGTATGTCTGCCGGGGATTCAGGAGGGGGTCCTCCCAGACCCGCTCGATTCTCTCGCCCGGCACGATGACCCGGGGGTCGGTGTATGCCCGGTTTTTTCCGGTTTTCTCTGTCCCGATCATCATGGCCCTTGTTCCCTTTCGTCGACCTCAATATAGCCTTCTTTTGATTTCATGAAATCGGCGGCAGTCTGAATCTCGGGTAGGAATGACGGGCCCAAGCGACGAAGCGGTTGTCTGACGAAAGGATAGGACGGGGGCTGATGCAGCCGGAAAGCCCTCGATCGGGACAATACCAAGGGAAAAACGCAGGGAACGGGCATGTCCGCGTCAAGGCACCGGCGGAACGCATGCGGCCGGGTGCCTGGAGACTGGAACCGCCTTGATTGCAGTCCGCCTAGTCGGAACGATCGGACAAGGCAGGTCCGGCAGGGAAATCTTCCCTCCTACGTTACAACTAACAAGCCTTTGCCCCCTGTGTAATACTTTTTTCGTATCCGCGAATCCCGAATTTTCCAGCGCCGAAGCAAAAAACGTCGGGATCGTTTACGAATTTCCCGATTCAAGTAAAACCTTATAATTTCAAATACATGCCTTGACATTGCCGGATTCTTTCGGTCTCGCTGTCGCCTGGGCTTACAGTTACCCCGGGCACCGATTCCTCCAAATTCTTGAATTCAAATACTTTTCAACGAGTTACGAATCTGGCACGCAAGTTGTTTTGTATGCAATCGGTCTGCTTGAAGCAAGCCTGTACCGGAAGTGCGCCATGCTGATCTGTTGCGACGAGAGCAGGAAAGTCATCTACCTCGCGCCGGAAGGGGACCTGCTGGCCAAGGAGGCGGAGTCCATGCACAGGCAGGTCCAGGCGTATGCACGGCACGAGGTGGAAGCGCTTGTCCTCGACCTTGCCCGGGTCAGGACGATCGACCCGTTTGGGCTCCACACGATCCTCCTGCTCTACAATCAGCTGTGCAGGAGCAGGGGAGAGCTGATCATCGAAAACGCATCCCGCGAACTGAAGAAGATCTTTCAGCTCCTGCGAATCGACGGGCGTCTCACCATCAGCCAGACAGGGTGGCCCTGCTGACCTTCCGCGCCGTCATCGCCGAGAGCCGCGCAGAGGCGGCCCACTCAGGGAAGCGCACGCCATGAAGATGAAGAAATGGATCGACATCGCCCGTCACAGACCGGGATGCCCCCGAGAGGGCGTGGCGGTTTACGGCACCGACGAGGAAATGGCGAAGTATTACTCCGGGTACTGCCCGGGGTGCAATGTGCCCGTCCAATGGGCGAAGGAGAAGCAGGAAATCGCTCACGCCGCCGACAACGGGGTGTCGAAGGAAGTCTTCTCGGAGCTGGCTCGGTAGGTTGCGGGGAGTCCGGGCCCGGAGGCGCGAGCCGCTTTCGCAGAGAAGGAAGGGACAGGCAGAGCCGGGGGCTCTGCCTTTTTTTTGATCGTCATGGAAGCAGCTTGAGGATCTCCTGCAGGCTCCAGACGAGCTGGCCGCGGCCCTCGTCGATGTAGACGCCGATCTGGGCGACGAGCCTCCAGGCAAAGGCGAACTGGGCCAGCGCGAAACCGGCGATCGTGAACTGGCTGACGCTCACGATCCCGACGCCGAATTGCGAAACGGTGAAGATCCCGCAGCCGAACTGCCCGATGGCGACGACTCCTTTGGCCACGACGGGGACCCGGTTGGGGCGGTATTTGAAGGAGATGTGAAGCAGGGGAAGGCCGAGGAACCGGGCCTCGGTCTTGTACTCGAAGCCCCAGCCGTCCCATTTCTGTTTCGCCGGCCGGGGGGCCCCGCAGTGCGGGCAGGAGTAAGCCTGCTCCGAGACTTCCCGTCGGCATTCACGGCAGGGCTTCATGTTCGCCTCTTCGGCTGTACGCCAGGGGACGAACAGACTCGGGCATCTAGCGCCCGGCAGCAGTCATCCTCCCCGTCGAAATCGTCCTGGGGTCGATCCGTGCTGGCCGGCCCCTTTTTTAGCCCGAGCGCGTCAAACGGCGATGATGCCGCCCCGATTCAAGGTCTCTTTGCCTTCTTTCACTGAACGCAGATCAGGGAAAAGGCTACTTCCCCACCCGATGTAAGACCCGGTCTGTTGATCCCGGTCTTGACGAACAGGCTGGCCTTGTCGACGCTCTCGATGACGATGCTCACCGGGGCTCCGGCAAAGGATTGTTGACCATACACCGTCGCCGTGCACACGGGGGTATCGGCGAACTCCTGGCTGAAATAAATCCCGTAGGACGCGCATGGGATGGATGTGCTGCCAAAGGTGCAGGTAGATGACGACGGCACGACAGGCTCCTGAATGCCAGGTGTGCTCTGTCGCAAAACCTTTCCGTCGGCGTCCACCGTTGCGTACACCACCCTCTGGATCCCGGCTGCCGTCCCTGCCGGTCCCTGGGGTCCGGCCGGCCCTATCGGCCCCTGCTCACCCTGCGGCCCGGGAGGCCCTTGCTCACCCTGCGGCCCGGGAGGCCCCGGGGGGCCGGGGGGCCCGGGAGGACCCGGGATGACCTTGAACCAATTCAGCCAGTAGTGAAACGGGTTCTGGTAGCCGCTCCCGCTTGCCGCCGCATAGGCGACCAGGGAAACGGAAAACAGGATTCCGGCGATCGTCACAACCGTCTTCTTCATGGGCTCCCCTCCTCCTTCCGGCACGGATCGCCTCGGCATCGGGCCGGGGAAACCCCGGGGATGCCCGGCAACCTCAAAAGAATCGGCGTTGACAGAAAAGCGACGAACCCTCGGCGGGTTTTGCCCCGGCAGGAAACACTTCCGCGGCGCACATCACGGGGAAACGGAATCGGTCGGACCGGGGCTGATCCGCTTTCACATCTACCGGCTCCCCGACGGCAAGTCAAGGGGAAAGTTCCGCCGGCCGGGAACCCCTCCCCCGCCGCCGGCAGGGGCCGGCGTGACGCGCCCGCCCGGGCGCCGGCAAAGGGCTTTACAAACCGGGAGAAACCCGCTAACGTGCACCCCCGGGAGCGTTACGATTATGGTACCCCGAGGGAGGGGCGATGAACGTGAACGGGAAGGTGGGGTTCGACAACGAGAGGTACATCGAGGAGCAGTCCTCGGAGATCCTTGAGCGGGTCGCGAGAACCAGCAACCGGCTCTACCTGGAGTTCGGGGGGAAGCTCCTGTACGACTACCACGCCGCACGCGTCCTGCCCGGCTACGACCCCAACGTCAAGCTCCGGCTCCTGCAGCACCTCAGGGACAAGGTGGATTTGCTGCTCTGCATCTACGCCGGCGACATCGAGCGCAAGAAGATACGGGCGGATTTCGGCATCACCTACGACGCCGACGCCCTGAAACTCATCGACGACCTCCGCAACCGGGGCATCAGCGTCCTGGGCGTCGTGATCACCCGCTTCGAGAACCAGCCCGCGGCCCGGCAGTTCAAGAACAAGCTCGAGCGGCGCGACGTCCGTGTCTACACGCACCGCTACACGAAGGGCTACCCCACCGATGTGGACCTCATCGTGAGCGACGAGGGCTACGGGGCCAACGACTACATCGAGTCGGCCAAGCCCCTCGTGGTCGTCACGGGGCCGGGGCCCGGCAGCGGCAAGCTCGCCACCTGCCTCTCCCAGCTCTACCACGACTACCGCCGGGGCATCCACTCGGGCTACGCCAAGTTCGAGACCTTCCCGATCTGGAACCTCCCGCTCAAGCACCCCGTCAACGTGGCCTACGAGGCCGCCACGGCCGACATCCGGGACTTCAACATCATCGACCCCTTCCACCTGGAGGCCTACGGGAAGATCGCGGTGAACTACAACCGCGACGTCGACGCCTTCCCGCTGCTCAAGCGCATCCTGGAGCGGATCACGGGGGGCGATTCCTTATACCGTTCGCCCACGGACATGGGCGTCAACCGCGCGGGTTTCGCCATCGTCGACGACGAGGTGACGAAGGAGGCGGCCCGGCAGGAACTCATCCGGCGCTACTTCCGGTACCGGTGCGAGTACGCCATGGGGTTTGCCGACCGCGAGACGGTGCAGCGCGCCGAGCTGTTCCTCAAGGACTTCCACCTCTCGCCGGAGGCCCGCGGGGTCGTCGAGCCGGCCCGCCGTGCGGCCCGCGAGGCCCAGGCCCAGGACAAGGGCGACGAGGGCATCTTCTGCGGGGCGGCGATCGAGCTGAAGAACGGCACCATCGTGACGGGCAACAACTCGCCGCTGCTGCACGCGGCCTCCAGCGTGGTGATCCACGCCATCAAGCACCTCGCGGGCATCCCGGGCATGATCAAGCTGCTGCCCGAGTCCATCACCGAATCCGTCCGGAACCTCAAGACGCGGATTCTCAACGAGAAGAGCGTGAGCCTCGACCTCGAGGAGACGCTCATCGCCCTGTCCATCAGCTCCACGACCAACCCCGCCGCGCAGCTCGCCCTCGAAAAGCTCAAGGATCTGCGGAACTGCGAGGTGCACATGACCCACATCCCCACACCCGGGGACGAGGCGGGCCTTCGCCGGCTCGGCGTCAACCTGACGAGCGACCCGAACTTTTCCACGAAGGACCTTTTCATCGCTTGAAATCCCGGTGGGCCCCGGTGTAGGCTACGTCCACGTGGCGTCCGCCGAGGCGGGGCCCCATCGATGACTGGAGAGGAGATGCCCATGAGCAAGCAGCTGGACCCGGAGCAGTTCGAGGACATCAAGGAGATGATGGTCTACGAAGTGGTCCTGTCGGAGGCCCTCGTGAACCTCCTGGACCGAAAGGGCATCGTGAAGAAGGCGGAGCTCCTGGAGGAGATCAAGAAGATCAAGTCGAAAACCATCGAAAAGAAAAAATAAGCCCGACCCGATCCCCCTCGAACCATGCGTATGACGATGCGATGCGCCCTCGGGGTCGTGGCCCTCCTGGCGGCCGCGGCCCTCGCGTCCTGCCATTCCCTGCAGAAGCAGGCCCTCCCCGGCCCCCCGGGATTCACGGTCCGGGCGGCCCCCGGTGCGCCCGGCGTTCCGCGGGAGACGGCCTCGGAATTCATCCACCGCGCCCCCTTTCCGCCGGCGTCGAAGGCCCTGGTGCACGAGGGCCTGTGCTACGCCGAGCCGTTCTTTCACGATCCGGCGGTCGATCCCGCCGGGCGGGACACGGACCGCTACAGCGGCGTCGACACGGCGCACCTGTTCTTCAGCGCCACCTGCGGCACGCCGGAGACGTGGCTTGCCATGCCCAACGGGCGGGACCCGGTGAAATGCGCCCAGAGCGCCTCGGAAACCCACGCGGTGGACCCGTTCCGGATGATCCTCGGCAACGGCACGGGCATCGGGGACGGCATGCGGTACTTCTGGCAGTGCGCCTCGAATGTCCTGGCCCACGGGCCCCGGCAGTGTCCCGCCCCCGCGCCGGAGTTCGGCTGCCCCGAGGGGTTCGACGGCACCCAGGACACGGTCCTCGCGAGAAACGCCTACGAGCGCTGGGGCTTCATCCTCGGGCCGGGCCTCCGGATGGTCTGCGGCTTTTCGACGGCCGCCTTCTGCCACCCCGACGATGCCCGCAGGGTCTGGGAGCTCTATGACCGGGCCTCGAACGGTTACGGGGTCGCCGACGCCTTCATCGAGGGGTTCAGGAGAGGGCGCGAGGGCACGGTTCCCCTGTGCATCACCCGGGGGGGCGCCGACGTGGAGCGGACGGCCCTTTTCGACGAGGAGTTCGTACTCTCTCCCGGCCCCTTCGTGACCTCTCACTACCATGCCCAGTACCCCGCCGCCTTCCGTTCGACGCGCCCGGCCGAACGGCCCGACGAATCCGGTCTTCCCCAGTGGGCTCCCATCTACAGCCTCAGGCCCATGCCGCTGCCGCCCGCGCTGAAGCCGCTCTCCTATGAGACGCTCGGCGGATCGCTTCTCTCGAGGGACCTGGAGGGGGCCACGGGTCTTGTCGTGCGGGTCCGGCCGGAAAGCGGCGCGGTGCACCTGATCGGGCGGACGCGGTTCGAAAGGGCCGATCGGCCGCTGCGGGAGGATGAATACCTCGAGCGGGCCGACCGCTTCCTCCGGGAGATGGGACTCGCCGAACCCGACGGCAAGCCGGAGGGGATCCGCATGGTGCTCGAGTCGGTTCCGGTCGTCAACCGCACCTACGAGGTGGCCCGGAGCCAGAAGGGCGTGATCCTCCTCTTCAGGCGCCAGATCGACCTGGACGGCAGGAGCGTCCCCGTCCTCGGCGACGGCGGCCTCATCCGGGTCGTCCTGAACAACGACGGGTCGGTCGCCCGGGCGGCAAAGACGTGGCGGGAGATCGCGGGGGTGAGGAAGATCGCCCGGGTCAAGCCCTTCGACACCGCATACCGGGAGGCGCAGCGGCAGCTCGCCGACCCGGGGCGATACCGCCTGGACGGATGGGCCTGGGGATACAGGGAACACGGGGAGGGCGAACAGCAGGCCGATCTGAAGGTCGTGCAGGTCTTCTACTTCGCCCCGAGGGCCGGGGACGCAGGCCCCGACGCCGCGCACCGGCGCATCGAGATCGACGCCCACCTCGATGTCGCCGAGGCCACGATCGACCGGTAGCCGGGCCGCGCGCGGCATACGGGGATCGAGGTCCATGGACAGGAAGATGGCTCACCGGAAGAACGGAAGGCGGAAACCGTGACGGTTGTCCCCCAGGGAAGCATGGAAGCGCTCGCGGAGCGGCTCGTCGCGGCGCTGGAGGCCTTCGAGTCCGCCCAGCGGCATTACCACCCGGGCATCGTGCCGCAGCTGCGCGCGCGTTTCGCGCCGTTTGCGGAAGCCCTGGCGGTCGCGCGGCGCGACCTCGAGGCCGCAGCGGCCTCACCGGGCGAGCAGGATACCCGGCGAACGCTGCTGGAGGCCTCGGACCTGTGCCTCGACGCCCTGGCCCTGACGACGCAGTCCGAGGCGCTCGAGCAGGCGCTCGTCAACATCCGCAAGGCCGGCCGGCGGATAAACCGCGTTCTGGAGATGCTCCTGCCGCTCTGCCCGGCCCTCCCGGCCGTCAACCGCTACTTCCTCGAACCCGAGGCGCGCCCCCGGGCGTCCGAACGGCTCCCCGCCCCCGGGGCGAACGCCTCCACGGGCCTCTTTCATGTCGGTCTCGACGCCGACCCCTACGCGCGGGGAAGCGTCTCGTTCTACATCCCCGACACGGGGGACGGATCGGAGCCTCTCCCCCTCGTCGTCGCCCTGCACGGGGGCTTCGGCCACGGGCGGGATTTCCTCTGGACGTGGCTCCGGGAAGCGCGCAGCCGGCGCTTCGCCCTGGCCTGCCCCACATCCCGGAACATCACGTGGTCGATCCTGGGTCCCGACGTCGACGCGCAGCTTCTGCAGGCGGTCCTGGACGATGCGGCGGGCCGGTGGAACATCGACCGCGACCGCGTCCTGCTGACGGGCCTTTCCGACGGGGCCACCTACGCCCTGAAGCGCTCCCTGGACACCGAGCCTTCCTTTACGCACTTCGCCCCGTTCTCGGGCATCCTGGCCCCCTTCGACCTGACGCACGCGAAGGGGCGGCGCATCTACTGGGTGCACGGCGCCAAGGACTGGATGTTCCCCGTCTGGAGGGCGAAAATGGGTGAGAAGGAACTGAGGGCCGCCGGGGCGGAGGTCACGCTCGAGATCGTCCCCGACCTCTACCACGCCCACGCGAGGGAGAAAAACGGCGCGGTCCTCGCCTGGTTCGACCCGCGGCTCGTCCTGACGCCCGGAGGACCGTGAAGGCTCCCCACGGGACTCGACGCCCGCACGCCCCCGCGATATTTCCCGCTTGTCCCCGGCACGAGTGCCCCCCTGTCACTCCTGCACCGGCACGATGTCCGCCTTCCGGCTTTCCCGGAGCCGAAGGAGCGAAAGCAGCGCAAGGGCCGCCACGATGAGCGCCATGCCCCACCCCTCCCAGAAGCCGATCGGCTCGCCGAGCTGCAGGCGCGAGCCCGTCATGCCGATGACGGGAACGGCAAGCGTCCCGAGTCCGGCCAGCCCCGCCGGCAACCGGTCGATGACGTAGGTCCAGAGCAGGAAGGCCACCCCGCAGACGAGCAGGGCGTTGTAGGCGATGGATCCGATGAAGTAGGGCGACCAGTCGATGGGCGGCGACGGCACCAGGAGGGCGACGGGAATAAGCGGAAGGGTCCCGAAGATGAGCTGCCAGGTCGTGACGCGGATCAGGTCGAGCTTGAGGTAGCGCCGACCCAGGACTTTGAGCATCACGGCGCCGGCGGCCCAGCACACCCCGGAGATGACGGCGAGCATCTTGCTCCGGGCCGTGCCCCCCAGGGCCCAGGGCTCGAGGATGCAGACGAGCCCGCAGAAGGCCATTGCGATGGGGACCCACAGGGCGCCCCGAACCTTTTCGTCCAGGACGAGCCAGGCCAGCAACAGGATCCAGAACGGCATGGTGTAGACGAGGATCGAGGTCTTCCCGGCCCCGCCGGTCACCAGGGCCCACACGATCAGGCCCGTCCCGAGGGACGTCTGGGTGAGCCCGAGGACGACCGTCCAGGCGGGATAGGGCGGCCGGAGGGGTTCGCGCTTCCAGGCCATGAGGGCGAAGAGAAACACGCTGCCCAGGGCCATCCGCAGGGCGTTGAAGTCGAAGGGCCCCGCGTAGCGAAGCGACTCCTTCATGACGACCCAGTTGTAACCCCAGATCAGGGAGATGAAGACGAGGGCCGCGATCGGGCCGGCGGCGGAATTCCCCTTGTTCGGCATCATCCCGCGACCGACCTCACTCCCCGCCCTTTTTCAGTTTGAGAAGCGCCAGGATGGATTCCTTGATGTCGCGGCCCAGACCCGTGAGCCCCGCAAACGCCCCGCCCACCCTGCCCTTCGAGGCCGCCCACAGGCCCCGGGAGATCCGTGAGGTGCCGTTCTTGACGATCGTCCCCAGGAGCCCGGCCGCCTCGGCCGTGGCCGAGCGGCGCAATGTTCGGCGGTCGGAAACGACGAGGCTTCCGCAGTAGCGCCTCGCGATGATCCCGACGCGGAGGGTGAGGAAGGCGTTGGCGGCCCCGGTGAGGATCGAGGTGACGACGATGGAGGCCGCGGCCTGCATGCCCGGTAGAGAGAGACCGACGGCGCCGAGGGCCGATGACAGGACGGGTTCGATTTGCTCGCCGATCTCCGCCTCGTCGAGTTCCCCCGCCACGAAGGCCGTGGCGGCCACGTTGGCGTAGAGCTGGACGAGGTCCCTCAGCGCGGGCCGCTGGGAGTAGACGGAGGCGATGCGCCAGACCATGCGGAAGTGGGCCGTCAGCACGAAGATCGTGTCGAGCCGCCCGCTCTGGGAGATGGCGGTGCTCACGAAGACGGCCGCGGCGCTGTCCCGGATGACGGCGTCGCACTCCCGCCCGAGCGCGGCCAGGGCATTCTCGATCCCGGCACGGTCCGAAAGGTCATGGCCCTTGAGGCGCGGGTTGGCGGCCAGGCGCTTGCGGAGGGCGTCCAGGTAGCGGGAGAATTCCGGCTCGACCTCGGTTGCGGGCGGCACGAGGGCTTTGGGCAGCCGCAGGAGGAAGGCCGCGGTGGCGAGGATCAGCGCGGCGTAGAGGCCGAGCAGGAGCCACAGCACGGCCGTCCCGAAGGCCGGGCTCACCCGGTCGGCAAGCGACACCAGCTGCGCCGTCTGGTTGACGACGAAGATGACGAAGAAGAAAAGGATGACGCCGCCGGCCGCAAGTGCAACGTTCTTGACCGTGCTGTACATGTCGTCTGACTCCGAAATGGCTGTACCGGCCTTACGGGCACCGGCCCCCCAGTCAGCCTTCGGCCCGATGCATCGGCATCGGGCTCAGGCTGTTCAAAAATGTTCAGATGCAAGGCGCCCGACGTCCCGAGGAGCGAGGTGTACTTTGGGCGTACATTGAGCGACGAGGGACGAGGGCAACGCCGCAGATGGGCGTTTTTCAACAGCCTGACTCACTCATATCCCAGGTCGGCAAGCTCTTGCTCCGTCATCCCGATGAAGTGGGCCACCTCGTGGACCACGGTGATCTCGATCTCCTCCTCGAGCTCGTCCATCGTTTCGCACATCTCCTCGAGGGGCTCCTGGAAGATCTGGATCGTGTCCGGATATTGCAGCAGGTCGAAGTGGGAGCGCTCCATCAGGGAGGCGCCCGTGTAGACCCCCAGGAGGGGCTCGTCGGGCGGCAGGCCCATCTCCTCGAGCAGCTCCGGCGAGGGCCGCTTCTGGACGGAGATGACCATGTTGTCCAGGTAGGTGCGGATCTGCGGCGGGATGCGCAGGATCGCACGCTGGACGGCCCGGTCGAACTCCTTTGCGCTGAGCTTTCTCACGCCTCCGGCACCTCCGCCAGGAACGCATCGAGCGTCATCACCCGCAGCAGCGGGTACAGCGGGTTCTTGCGGTAGATCTCGAGGCAGCTTGCGTGCATCTCGCGGCTGAAGCTCGCGCAGCAGTCCTCGAGGATGACCGCGCGGAAGTCGTTCGACAGGGCGTCGAAGGCCGACGACAGCACGCACCAGTGGGTGGCGATGCCGCAGAGCGCGACCGTGTCGGCCCCGTAGAGCCGCAGCGTCTGGTCCAGGTCCGTCTTGTAGAACGCGCTGAACCGGCGCTTGGGCAAGTAGATGTCCGTCCCGGCCTGTGTGAGCAGGTCCGTCACCTCGGCCCCTTTCGTCCCCCGGATGGAATGGTTCTTCATCCTGCCCTGGAAGATGAAATCGCCGGGCAGGAAACTGTCCATGGAGAAGATCACGGGAATCGATCGCCCGCGGGCGAAAGCGGTAAGCCGGTTGATGGCGGGCACGATCTCCCGGCCCAGTTCCTTGATGGGCATGGGGTGCGCCCCCTCCAGGGTGTCCCTGAGCATGTCGACGATCACAACGGCGGGTTTCATGGTCATCCCTTCAGTCCGTGATTCTCAAAGCGCAATCTATCAAAACGTCCCCGTTTAAGCACGGAAAAACAGGTCTCCCGCATCGCCGGGATTAAACCCCGCTCCCCTTCCAGCCGATACATGGAACAGTGGGGAACGTGCCTTTCATGCAGGCTGTCCGAAAAGGCATGGATGCGGGGCACCCTGTAAAGATAGAAGTTAAGAAGCTCTGAAGTGAGGAAGCTCGGAAGTGCGAAGACGGTGGATTTGGCTTCAGACTCTCCAAGTTTCGCAACGTCTCAACTTCCCTGCTTCCCGGTTCCTGACGGATGCGCCCCCCCGTCAACAGCCCGTCAGCGGCACAGGGAGGTGACGACATGCGTGAAGCCCTGACCGAGGCCGAGATCCACCGGCTGGGGGTGCACATCATCCGCGAGGAGCTGCAGCAGGAGGGCTGGGTCATCCTGGAGCTCAACGTCAACCCCAAGGTGAATCCCCAGATCGTCGCCCGGAGGAACGGCACCCTGGGCCATGTGCTCGTCCGCACGGCCCGGCACCCCAACCGCGGAGCCGTGGAGAACGACGACGTCGTCCGGTCGTGCGTGGAGCACGCCTCCCGGCACAATGCGCGCTGCTTCTTCGCCGGCCTGCGGGTCAGCCACGCCGAGTCGGCCCGGCTCCACGACGAAAAGGCCATGGGGGTGCCCTTCAGGGGCGAGGGGGTCCTCGTCGCATTCGCGGGGCTGGAGGAGCTGCGAAGCGGGGAGGTATAACGCCGGGGGGAACAGATCTCCGGATCTTTTCCCTGACTTCCGATCTTTCTGACTTCCCGCCTTCCGCCTTAAAAGGACCGGGACCTGAACCTGTCGCGCACCTCCGCATGTTCTCAGCAGGTCCCGGCCTTTTTTTCGTCTCCGCCGCCTCCGCCGCCGTGACTAGGCCACGTGCAGGATGCCCGCGTAGACGATGTCGCCCGTGGACTTCGCAACGCCGATGAGCATCGTGCCGCCGTCGACGACCAGGAAGGGGTCGACGCCGCACTCGACGACCCAGCAGTCCCTCAGAGCCGCCGCCAGCGGCTCGTTTGCGGCGAAATACGCCTCGAGCCCCGCCGGGATCCCGTCGGCCGCGCCGCTCACGGAGAAGGCCCCCTTGTCGGCCAGATAGGCCTGGGCGATCTGCAGGGCATCCTCGCGGGTGATGGTGGGGGCCTTCTTTTTCCGCGCCGCGCTGCTCTTCTTCACGGGGCCTGTGGCCCTCTTCCTTTTCTTTGTTTCCGCCATCGTTAAACACCTTCCCAGTGGATGCACAAAACAGCGGTGCCCCTGGCCGTCAGGGGCACCGAGGAATCAACACCGGCGGATGAGGGGCTGCCCCCTCATCCCTGCCCTCTCTCGCCGGGGAGAGGGAGCTGTAGGCGAAGCATTTGAACTCCCCCCTTTGTAAAAGGAGGGCGGGGGAGGATTTTACGGAGCCTGTTTCTTCCATCGATAACCCCGTCCCCAAGACAGGGTCCGTGGCTCGCAAGGACTCGCAATTCCTACTTGTGCAGGATCCGGTAGTCCACGACGGAGACGCCCTTGTCGTAGACGATGACCGGGTTGAGGTCGATCTGGTCGAAGCCCGGGTAGTCCTCGGCGATCTTCGCCAGCTTCGACATCACGTCGACGAGGGCGGCGACGTCCTTCGGGGCCCTGCCGCGGGCGCCCGCCAGGATCGGGTAACCCCTGATCCCCGCGATCATCCGCTCGAACTCCCCGGGCCCCGCCGGCAGCAGGCAGAGCTGCACGTCCTTGTAGATCTCCGCGAAGATCCCGCCGAGACCGAACAGCATCGTCGCCCCGTACTGCGGGTCGCGGGCCACCCCCAGGATGACCTCGACGCCTCCCGGTTTTGCCATGGGCGAGAGGGTGGCACCTTCGATCCTGGCGCCGGGGGCCTTTTTGCGGATCGTCGCCATCATCGCCTCCCAGGCCCTCTTGACGCCCGGGGGCTCCACGCCGAGCACCACGCCCCCCACGTCCGTCTTGTGGGAGATGTCGGGCGAGACGACCTTGAGGGCCACGGGGCGGGTGAACCGCCTGGCCAGCCTGACGGCCTCTGCCGCGCCTTTCGCGGGCGCCGCCGTGACGGCCGGGATCCGGTACGATCGCAGCAGGCGCACCGCCGCCGGGGCGGGCATGAGCCTCAGTCTCGGCCCCTCGTCGTCCGCTCCCCCGTGCGCCTCGGCCGCACCCGGTTTCCTCTCGTCGTGGGCGAAAAACTGGGCCAGCGCCCGCACTCCCCGCTCGGGCGTGGGGTAGACGGGGATGCCCTTCTCGTGCATCTTGAGCGCCTCCTCGCGCTCCACCTCCGCGCCGCCGCAGAAGACGATGAGTTCGCCCTTGCCCGTCACGATGTCCGATGCGCCGTGGACGGGGTCGCCGAAGACGACGACGCTCGTGTCGTAGTCGGACTTCGCCTCGGCGATCGACCTCGAGTAGAGCGTCGGGTCGGTGATGGCGTCGCCCGTGAGGTCGATGGGGTTCGTCAGGCCGCAATGCGCCGGCAGAAACGCCCGGAGTCTCGCCTTGAGGTCTTCCGACGGGAAGGGGACCTCGAGGCCGTACTTCTCGGCCTCGTCGATGCCCAGGATCGCGGCGCCGCCGGAGCTC
>MVQS01000422.1 GCA_002067855.1 Syntrophaceae bacterium PtaB.Bin038 | reverse complement strand
CCACCTCGACCCAGTAGTCGATCTCGTCGATATGGATCGTGTTGAAGCGCCCGCCTTCGGCCCAGGGGTAGTCGGCGCGCACCTCGATGACGGACTTCTTGGCGCACTGCGAGAAGATGGCGGCGTTGTTGGTGCCGTAGGAGAAATTCGCGAACCCGTGCTGATCCCAGGGGGTTGCCGCGTTCCACCACCAGTCGAGGCCACGCTTCTCCTTCACGGCGTTGACGAAGCGGTAGTGGCAGAACCACATGCCCATGGCCCACCCCCACTGCGCCCAGCTCGTGACGTTGTTGGTGTCGCGGGCCTTGCGGCTCCAGGGGAAGAAGAAGTACTCGTGGAAACAGTGGTATTCCTGCTTGGGGTCGACCTGCTGGAACTCGAGGTGAGGGTAGAACATCGCGTAGTTCCAGATCTCGATGTCCTTCACCTGGCCCGGGCCGGGGCCGAGACGTCTGGCGAGCTCCTTCATGCACTCCGTCGAATCCCCGCCCACGGAGCCGGGCTGGATCCAGTCCCCCGACTTGACCATGTCGAGGATCTGCTGAGGGGTTCTCTTCTTGTCGCGGATTTTCTGCTGAACGGGCGTCGTCATTCTGCTCCCTCCTTGCGGATGCCGGCTCTTTCCCCGGGGTGCAAGCCTGTCGGCCGGGCAAGAAAATCGGGCGGGAAAAGAGATGTGACCCTGACCGGTTCGTCCCCCCTTCTGGACGGCGGATCTCGTGGATGGAACGGCTAAGACCGATTTTTGATTAAACGTTTGCCTCCTCGTTTGTCAAGACAAATACGCTCCCCCCGGTGCCGGGAGACCCCCTCCCGCCGCAGGGCGGATTTTCACCGGAAATCGTGTCTTCCGGGACCGGGGCCCCCGTCTTCTGGAACGGAAATTGAATACAACATGTAGTGGTCAAGGGGACTAAGGCTACATTTAGTTGTAGTTTTTAGCCCTTTACAACGTTGGGGGGCTCTGGTAGATTGTTGGCAATTTGGACGCACCGTCAGCGAACCGACAGAAGCATGGGGATGGAATGAAACTCAAGCGGCTCGAAATCATCGGGTTCAAGTCCTTCCGGGACCGGACCGTCATCGATTTTTCATCGGGAATCAGCGGCATCGTGGGGCCCAACGGCTGCGGCAAGAGCAACATCGTCGACGCCATCCGCTGGGTCATGGGGGAGCAGCGGGTGTCCATGCTGCGCGGCAAGAAGATGGACGACGTCATCTTCAACGGCAGCGAGGAGGCCCAGCCCGTGAGCCTGGCCGAGGTGACCCTCGTCATGGAATCCGGCGGGTATCCCTTCCCCGCGCCCTACGCGGACTGCTCGGAGGTGATGATCACGCGGCGGGTCTTCCGCGACGAGGAGGGCGAGTATTTCATCAACAAGGTACGGTGCCGCCTGCTCGACGTGAAGGAGTTTTTCATGGACACGGGCGTCGGCGCCCGGACGTACTCGCTCGTGGAGCAGGGCAGCATCGCCAACCTCATGGAGGCCAAGCCCGAGGAGCGGCGCCAGTACATCGAGGAAGCCGCGGGGATCACGAAGTACAAGAGCCGTAAGGAGGCCGCCGTCCGGAAGATGGAGTCGACGAAGCAGAACCTGCTTCGCCTCAACGACATCATGCGCGAGGTCAAGAGCCAGCTCAACGCCGTCTCGCGGCAGGCCAAGCGGGCCGAACGATACAAGCAGCTCAAGAAGGACCTCCGGGAGGTCGAACTGGCCCTGGCCGCGCAGGCCTTCAGGGAGATGCTGGGGAAGAAGTCCGATCTGCAGCGGCGCTACGACGAGGCCTCGGCGGCGACCGACGACGCCCGCTCGCAGCTCGCGGTCCTGGAAGCCCGCATCGAGGAGTTCCGGGCCGAGATCGCCGAGAACGACCAGGGCGTCAAGCAGCTTCAGGAGACGCTTTACGCGGCGAAAAACGAGATCAGCATCCGGGAGCAGGGGATCGAGCACGCCCGCGCGCGGCTCGACGACCTGGCCGTCCTGAAGGAGCGGGGGGCGATCGAACTGGAAGCGCTGCGGGCCCGCCGCGAACAGATGGAGCGCGAGCTGGAGCAGCTCGAGGCGCAGTCGACCGAGTCGGACGGTCGGATCGCAGCCGGCCGGGAGGAACTCGCCCTGCGGCAGGCCGACGTCGACGAGCTCCGGAAGAGCGAGCAGGAGCTGCGGGACGGGCTGGAAAAGGACAAGACCGCCTGCTTCGATGCCCTCACCGAGCAGTCGCGCCTGCAGAACGAGACGGCGGCCTGCCGGAAGAACCTGGAGGATCTCCGGCGCCGGGCCGAGCGTGAGGTCAGGGAGCTCGAAGAGCACGAGGGCCGCCTGGCCCTCGCAGAGGGGAACCTTGCGGGGACCCGCACGGGTCTCGACGAAGGCGAGGAACGCCTGGAGAGCCTCCGGAAGGAGGCCGCGGAGCTCCAGCAGCTCATCCAGCGCTCCCGCACCGAGCTGGAGGAGGCCGATGAGCGGGTCTTCCGGCTCAAGGAGGAACTGGGGAAGAAGACCTCGCGGCTCGCCTCGCTCCGGGAGTTTCAGAACCGCTACGAGTGGTGCGACGCGGGGCCGCGCTCGATCATCCGGGCCGGGGCGGAGGCCGGCCTCTCCCTGGACAGCGTCCACGGGCTGGTGGCCGACCACATCGAGGTCCCCCGCGAGTACGAGGTCGCCGTCGAGGCGGCCCTGGGTGAGCGGCTGCAGTACGTCGTCGTCAAGAGCCAGGAGGAGGGCATCCGGGCCATCGACTACCTGAAGACCCGCACCGCCGGCCGCAGCAGCTTTGTCCCGCTGCGGGTCCGCGCGAACGCCCTCGACGTGGAATCGAGCGAGACCCTCCGGGGGACGACCCGGCTCCTCGACGTGGTGCGCGTCAAAGAGGAGTTCCGCGGCATCGCCGAATACCTCCTGGGCGACGCCCTCCTGGTCTCCGACCTGCATTCCGGAGTCGCCCTGTGGCAGCGGAACGGCTTCCGGGGGACCCTGGTGACCCCGGACGGCGACATGATCAGCCCCCACGGCGTCCTGACGGGGGGAAGCAGGGCCGCCGCCGGGGAGAGCAGCCTGCTGAGCCGCAAGAGGGAGATCGCCGAGCTGGACAAGGACGCGAGCCGTCTCGAGGGGCGGCTCCGGGAAGAGACGCAGGGCCGAAGCGCGCTGGCCGACCGGATCGCCACGATGGAGGACCGCTGGGAGGCGGCCCGCGACTCGATCCGTGAGGCGGAGCTGGAGCTCCAGGGCCGCAGGAAGGACGCGGAGCGGTTCGAGAACGAGCTGAAGTGGATCCGGCAGCGCGTGGGCGTGATCCGGTTCAACCGCGAGACACTGCTGGCCGAGGAGCAGGAAACGGCGGCGAAGCTGGCCGCCACGGAACGCGCGATCGAGACGGCCGACGTTCGCTGCCTCGAGGTCAACAGACGCCTCGAGGAGACCCGGCGGCGATGGGAGGCCGCGAAGGCGGATCTGGAGGGAAAGGACGCCCTTCTCACGGAGGCGCGCGTCGCCCTGGCGGCCCTGGAGGAGAAGCGCAACGCCGACCTCAAGGCGCTCGAGCGGCTCCGGGAGTCCCTCCGCGCCCTCGAGCTCGAGGTGGAAACGCGGTTGCAGAACCTGAACGAGGCGGACCGCAGCCGCGAGGAGCTGACGGCGAAGATCGAGCAGGACCGCCTGTCCCTGGAGGCGCTCCACACCCGCTATGGGGAGATCGAAAGGGAGCTGGCCGCCGCCCGTGAGGGGCAGACCTGGCGCGAGGGCAAGATGAGCGGGCTCGAGGGCGAGGCCCGGGAGGCCCGCAGGAAGATCGAGCAGATGCTCCGCGAAACGGGCGAGCTCGACATCGAGATCCGGGAGCTGGCCTTCCAGATGGATGCGCTCAAGACCGGGATGCAGGAGAAGTACCAGATCGACCTCGACGAGGCGGCCCGGGGATTCGAGCCGCTCGAAGAGGCGCGGGTCGGGGAGCTCCGGGAGGACCTGGAAAAGAAGAAGAAAGCCGTCGAGGACTTCGGCGAGGTGAACCTGCTGGCCATCAGCGAGCACGAGGAGCTCCAGACG
>MVQS01000421.1 GCA_002067855.1 Syntrophaceae bacterium PtaB.Bin038 | reverse complement strand
GAACGAGTCGGACGTGGTCGTCGTCGATGACCTCGTGTATTCCAAGGTGCTGGCGAAGCCCGCCCGGTGGGTTCTCGTCGTGCGGGAGGATTCGCCTATCACGAAGGTCGAGGATCTCCAGGGCAAGAAGATCTCCACGGAACTCGTCAACTTCACGAAGCGGTACTTCCGCGAGCGCAACATCGACGTCAAGGTCGAATTTTCCTGGGGTGCGACCGAGGCCAAGGTGGTCGAGGGTCTCGTGGACGCCATCGTGGAGGTCACCGAGACGGGGAGCACCATCAGGGCGAACCGCCTGCGCATCGTGCACGAGCTGATGAAGACCAACACGCAGCTCATCGCCAACCGGTCAGCCTGGGACGATCCCTGGAAACGGCGCAAGATCGAGCAGATCCGCACGATGCTCAAGGGCTCTCTGCTCGGCATGGGCAAGGTGGTCATCAAGATGAACGTGTCCAAGGAAAACCTCGGGCGCGTGATCCTGCTGCTTCCCTCCCTGAAGGCCCCCACGATCTCAAACCTCTACAACGAGGAATGGTTCGCCGTGGAGACGGTGGTGGACAGCAATGTGATCCGCGACCTGATCCCGCTGCTGCAGGAGGCGGGGGCCGAAGGAATCATCGAGTACGCGCTCAATAAAGTTGTATGATCGGCTGAGGCTCTGTGTTCACGAAGAGCGCAAGAGCAGAACCTCTCCGCTCTTGTGCTCTTCTTGACTTCTGCGCTTTACGGACATCAGGTCACGACCCGGATTGAACCCTGCAGACCGACTTCGGGATTAGGCTCAAGGAAGAGGAAAGATGCCGCGCACATCGAAGATCGAGCGGAAGACGTCGGAAACGACCATCCGGATCCTCCTGGATCTCGACGGGACGGGGAAGGGGAGGATCGACACGACGATCCCCTTCCTGGACCACATGCTCACCCTGACGGCCCGTCACGGCCTTTTCGACCTCACCGTGAAGGGCAGCGGGGACACGGACATCGACGACCATCACCTCGTCGAAGACATCGGGATCTGCCTGGGCAAGGCGTTCCGGGACGCTCTGGCCGGCAAGGAGGGGATCAACCGGTACGGGTCCGCCACGGTCCCCATGGACGAGAGCCTGGGCTCGGTCCATCTGGACGTCTCGGGACGGTCCTACCTGGTCTACGACGTGGATTTCGGTGCGCGCCGGATCAAGACGTTCGACCTGGCGCTGATCCGGGAATTCTTCCAGGCCTTTGCCGACGCGGGCGGAATGACCTTGCACGTCCGGGTCTTGTATGGTAAGAACAGCCATCACATGGCGGAGGCGGTCTTCAAGGCCTTCGCCCGCGCCCTGCGAGAGGCGGTCTCACGGGACGCGCGTATCCGCGGGGTCCTCTCCACGAAGGGAACCCTCTGATGTGACCGGCGTTTGGGGGAGAGCCGTTTTCTCGTTCTTCGTGTTTCCAACCAGGACATGACCTCGGATCATCCCGGCGGGGGGAGTGTGAAGCCCTTTTCGAAATCCTTTGTCGCAGCCCTGACGGTTCTCTGCGTCGTGCTGCCCGTCCTCATCGGGTGCGCCTCGAGCGCACCGGTGCGCACGGCAGCGGAGACCGCCGGCGAGCCCCTCGTATTCAGGAAGATTGCCGTCGTTTCCTTCGAGAAGCTGACCTCCGAGGATGGCGGCCGTGCGGTCCGCTGTCCCGTGAGCGGCACCGTCTTTTCCACGTGCGCCCTCCCCCAGAACGCCGAAGCCATCGTGCAGGATTTCTTCATCCAGAGACTCGAGAAATCGGGCCGGTTTGTTGTCATCCCGCCCTACCAGAGCGATCTCGTCTACCAGAAGGTGAGAGGCGAGAACCTGAGCGAGTCGGCGGCACAGCGGCTCCGGAAAGCGGGTAAGGCGCTCGAAGCAGACGGGATCGTGATCGGCTACGTTTCCTGCTTCCGTGAGCGGGTAGGGTATGCC
>MVQS01000420.1 GCA_002067855.1 Syntrophaceae bacterium PtaB.Bin038 | reverse complement strand
CCCCTTCTTCCAGCGCCACCCCGTCCAGAGCGCAAGGCCCAGGAACGCGAAGCCGGCGAAGACCATCACCCGGAACGGGTAGAAGGTCAAGAGGATGGGGGGATGCAGATCCTGCGGGAAGTCCTTGAGCCCTTTCACCTCGCCCGTCGGCGAGCGGGTCAGCAGGAGACTCAGCACGTAGGGGACCTCCACGGCCCAGTGATTTCTCCGGTTCGCCTCGTCGGGCCAGGCCGCGATGATCCAGGCGGCCCCCTGTCCCGCGGGGTTCGTCTCCCAGTGCGCCTCCATGGCGGCGAGTTTCGTCGGCTGCAGCCTCGCCACCTCGCGGCCGTTCTCGTCCCCGACCCAGACCTGCAGGGGCGCGATCACGAGTGCGGCGACCAGGGCCACCTGGAAGGACCGGGCGAAGAAGGCCGCGTGGCGTCCCTTCAGGACGTACCAGGCGCTGATCCCGCCGACGACGAGAAGGCTCGTCTGGAGGCAGGCGAGGTACATGTGGGCCGTGCTGATCGCCATGTCGGGGTTGAAGATCGCCTCCCGGAAGTTCGTGACGATGATCCGGCCTCCGTCGACGACGACCCCGGCGGGGGACTGCATCCAGGAGTTGGCCACCATGATCCAGAACACCGAGAGGGAAGAGCCGAGGACGACCATGCAGGTGGAGAAGAAATGGAGCTTCGGGGGCACACGGTTCCAGCCGAAGATCATCACGCCCAGGAAGCCCGCCTCGAGCATGAACGCCGAAAGGGTCTCCGTGCCGAGGATCTCGCCGAAGAAGGTGCTCTTCGCCGCGAAGGGCGCCCAGTTGTTGCCGAAGGCGAACTCGAGGGGAAGCCCCGTGACGACTCCGATGCCGAAGTTCAACAGCAGCAGCCTGCTCCAGAAGCGGGCATGGCCGTGGTAGACGGGGTCCTTCGTCTTGAGCCACAGCCCTTCCATCACGGCGATGAAGAGCGCCACCCCGACGGTCAGCACCGAGAAGGAGATGTGGACCATGGCCATGGCGGCAAACTGGAGACGGGAAAGCAATACCGAATCGAACAGCGCGTCCATCGAGCATCACCCGTTATGGAAATCCCGGTCCGGGACCGGGAAACGGACAGAAGTTATGAAGCCGGGAAGTTACGAAGATCGGATAGGGTGTGACCACCCGTGAATCTCGGCCTCTCCAAGCTCCCCAACTTCTCAACTTCGAAGCTTCCGTAATGCAAGAGGCGTTCTACCTGCGCGGTACGTCGGGCAGAGGCCCAACGGTCACTTGATCCGCGTCACGAGAAACGTGGCCGTGTCGAACCCCTCCACGGCGAGAAGACGGACCTCGTAGAGCGCCCCGTCGGCACCTTCGAACTGGACGAACTCGCCCAGATTGAGGCGCTCCACCTCGAGGTTCCTGGCTCCCACGGCACCGATGCGGAGGTGGACGAAGCTGTGGGCGACGCTCACAATGCTTATCAGCAGGGCCCCCCTGACGGCGACCGCCGTGGAGTACTGCTTTGCCGTGACCGTTTCACTCGGGTAGGTCATGTTTCGTTCTCCGTGGTCTGTTCCGGATCGGACAGAGTCGGGTGCAGAAGAAAAAGGGCCTTGGGGCCCCTGTCAAAACCTTGGCCTGCCCCGTGAAAGGGGCCCTCGCGAGGCGCGCAGCGCCATTTTAGCAAATCACCGACCGATTGCCAGTTTTTTTTCAGGGGCGGGATTGGCGCGCCGCATACAAACCACAATGAAAATCAACAGGTTGACGGGAATGAAAAAACCTTTGACGGCCCCTTGCGTTTCTCCCGGGAGGATACTATATTGAGTTCAAACGTGATCCATCGGTTTCGGTATCTCTCCTCCTGCTCACGACCAGACGTCACTTCCTGCGCGGACCGAACGTATCTCGCCCCAGCCCTACCGAAGCCGGCAGGCATCCAGCCTCCCCCTCCTTGGCTGTTTGCCTCCTGGGGGCTTTTCCCTCCTCCTTTGGCCCCTTGAACGACGGTAGGGCAGGGCTTGAATCAGCCCGCCCGGGCACAGCCGGAAGCCGGGCATTAAAAAAGCAGGGCTCTTCGCCCTGCTTTTTCATATGGGAAGGAGGATTGGGTGTCAGTTCATCGCTTCGCGGAACGGGGTGATCAGGTATCCCGTGTCGAAGCCGATCGCCATCCCGGCCGGACCGGACCGGATCACCGTCCCATTGACCTTGATGAGCCCCCGCGTGCCGTCGCTGAGGGTGTCTGCGCCGCGGACCGGCAGGAGGATGTCGAGTTTGACCTTGGTGCCCGCGGCAAGCGCCGTCTTGGTGGGGAAATAGGCTCCCCCCGCACAGATGTCCTTCGTCATGAGTTCGAGGATGGACGCCGTGTCCGGAGGGGACAACACCTGGATCTTGGCGGGAACCTGGAGGTCGAAACGCTCGAGCCGTCTGCGTTCGTAGACGAGATCGTAGCTGTCGGCCGTACGGGTGATCTTCCTCATCGCTTCCTATTCCTTTCCTTTCCCTCGTCAGCCGCGCCTGCGGCAGGAAAAAGGGGACAACCCCGCTGAACAGAAGGTCAAACTGAACTGTACTTCATTCAGAATTCATGCCAACTCGGGGAGGGTCGGGATGCGGGGAACAGGGTCCGGGCCGAAGAATGGGCAGGCATTCACGCAGGCCGGAACGAAAGGCACGGGAAGACGGCAGGCGTCATAAAAAAACCGGGACGCTGCCCGATCCTTGCCATTGAACCTTTGAGGACATCAGACAGGAGGGGGGCGATCGAAGATGTCCGGATGTCTCCCGAAAGCAGGGGGTAAGAGGGGCGGCGTTTGCCCCGCACACCCGCCTCACGGCATCTTCGCGTCGAGGACCTCGCGCACCTTCGTCAGCATGTCCTTGAGCTGGTAGGGCTTGCTCACAAACCCCACGGGGTGGGGGTTGAAGGCCTCACGGACCTGCTCCTCCGCGGAGGCGCCCGTCGAGATGATAACCTTGATCTTCGGGTTGATCTTCACGAGTTCCTGGAAGCACTTCTGACCGCCCATGCCGGGCATGATGAGGTCCAGGATCACGAGGTCGATCCGGTCCTTCTCCTTGCGGTAGATCTCGATGGCCTTCTCGCCGCCGTCGGCCAGGAGGGTCTCGTAGCCGTACTGACGAAGCAGGTCCTGGCCAATGTCGAGGACGGTCTTCTCGTCGTCGACCAGCAGGACCCTCTCCTTGCCCCGGGGGGCGTCGGCCGGCGCCTTCGACTCGGCGCTCTTCTCGGTGCCGTCGCTCTTGAGGACGGGGAAGTAGATGCGGAACGTCGTCCCGCCGCCGGGCCTGCTGTCGACCTGGATATAGCCGTTGTGGTTCTGGACGATGCCGTAGACGATGGCCAGCCCCAGCCCGGTGCCCTTGCCCGCCTCCTTCGTGGTGTAGAAGGGCTCGAAGATGTGCTGCAGCGTCTCCTTGTCCATCCCGTGGCCCGTGTCCGACACGGTGAGGAGGATGTACTCGCCGGGGGTGGCGCCCAGCATGGAGGTCGTGTACCCGCGGTCGAGGTAGACGTTCTCCGTCTGGAAGGTGAGGGTGCCGCCGTCGGCCATGGCGTCGCGGGCGTTGACTCCCAGGTTCATGAGGATCTGCTCGAGCTGCGCCGAGTCGGCGTTGACGACCTTCAGGTTCTCGGAGAGCTTGAGGTCGATCGTGATCATCCTGGGGATCGTCCGCTGGAGGATCTTGCAGACCTGCATGACCTCGTGGTTGAGATCGAGGGGTTTGAGCTTGCTCTCCATCTTGCGGCTGAAGATCAGGAGCTGCTTCGTCAGCTCGCTGGCCTTCAGGGTGGAGGTCTGGATGACCTCGAGCTTGCCGTAGTCCGGGTCGCTCGAGTCCTTGCGCATGAGAAGAAGCTGGGTGTAGCCCGAGATCGCCTGCAGCAGGTTGTTGAAGTCGTGGGCGATGCCGCCGGCCAGGGTGCCGATGGCCTCCATCTTCTGGGCGTGCAGGAGCTGGTTCTCGAGCTTCTTCTTCTGTTCCTCGGCCTGCTTGCGTTCGCGGATCTCGCGCTGAAGCTCCTCGTTGGCGCGGCTCAGCTCCGCCGTGCGGATCTGGACGCGTTCTTCCAGCTCGTCGTGGGCGTGCTGGAGGGCCTCCTCGGCCTCGCGGCGCTGGTTGATGAGGAACTGGGTCATCATGCCGTAGGTGAAGATGAGGACCACCACCAGCAGCCGCGTCCAGAACTGGTCCGTCACCATGGAGTCGAAGATCCAGTAGATCAGGGCCATCGCCACGGCGATGATCAGGAGGCCGTTCTGCTCGATCTGGTTGCGGAGGCTCACATTCCTCCGGAGGTCCATTCTCATGGCGAGTCTGCCTGTGCTCATGCCGGCTTACCGTCCTTTTGCTCTCAAGGGCCCTGCGATCGGGCATTCCGACCGGCAACCATCAGGGGTTGGACACAACTTCCCTGCTCATGCAGCTTCTTTGCAAGGAATCTGCCGGTTTTCCCCTTTTTACCCATTTATTTAAAGGGGATACACATTTTCCCCCTCAAATCGCACTCACTTTGTCGTCTTTCACTGAAATTTTCAACAAAAATTTAGAAAAAACGGCGCGTGATTCGAGGTGAACAACGGCGGCTGCCGCCGCACGATGGGCGCGATGGAGGGATGACGCCGGAACCTGCGGTCCAGGAAGTCCCGTACCTTCCTGCGCCCCCAGCCGGACGGGTGCTCGAAGTCGGCGTACAGCGAAAGATCCCCCTCGTAGAACGGGCGGATCGTCAGGCGGCCCGCCTCCTCCGAGGCGGCCGGCAGGTTGAAGACGGCCAGATTGAGGTAGTCGATCAGGCCGGCGTGCCTCGCCGTGAATGCAAGGGTCCGTTCGGCCGAATCGGCATCCTCGGCCGGCGTCCCGAAGAGAAGGTAGACATAGGTCCCGATGCCCGCCTCCTTCAGGGACCGCAGGGCCCGCGAGGCCTCATCGACGCGGATCCCCTTCTCGAGGGCGTCGAGCACCCCCTGGTCGCCCGACTCGAGGCCGAGTTTCAGCATCACACACCCCGAGGCCCTCAGGGCCCGGCAGAAATCCCCGTCGCCCAGGCGGGGGCTCACCCGGGTGAACCCGTACCAGGGCGCGCCCGGCGGCCGGCGGGACAGCAGGTCGAGGAGCCGCGGGCTCATGGTGCT
>MVQS01000419.1 GCA_002067855.1 Syntrophaceae bacterium PtaB.Bin038 | reverse complement strand
GTTCACCCCGAGTACCGCAAAGTCGTGAAGACCTACGCCTGGGCCAACGGGTACGAGTGCGTCGAGATCCCCTTCGACGCGGCGGGGCGGGTCGAACTCGAGGCCCTTCGAGGACTGCTCGACGGCCGGTCGGCGGCTGTTCTGGTTCAGAGCCCGAATTTCTTCGGCGTCATCGAGGACATCGGGCCTCTTGCCGACCTGGCGCACGGGCAAGGGGCCCTGCTCGTCGCCGGCTTCGCGGAACCCACCTCCCTGGGCATCCTCAAGCCCCCGGGAGAGGCGGGCGCCGACTTTGTCGTGGGCGAGGGCCAGGGCTTCGGAAACCCGGTGAGTTACGGGGGGCCGTACCTCGGCATCCTGGCGAGCACGGACGCCTTCCTGCGAAAGATTCCCGGCAGGCTCGTGGGCGCCACGGTCGACCGGGAAGGACAGAGAGGCTACGTTCTCACCCTCCAGACGCGCGAGCAGCACATCCGGCGCGAAAAGGCAACCTCCAACATCTGCTCCAACGAGGCCCTCTGCATGCTTGCCGCCGCGGTCTACCTGGCATGCCTGGGGAAGAACCTCCGAAAACTCGCTTCCCTCAACGTCTGGAAGGCCCACTACCTGAAGGGATCCCTGTCAACCCTGCCCGGCTGGAGGCCCCTGTTCACGGGCCCCGTCTACAACGAATTCGCCCTGGCCTGCCCGGATCCGAAGGAGGCCAACAGGCGCCTCGAGAAGGCGGGGTACACCGGCGGCTACGACCTCTCCGGAGAGTACCCGGAGCTCGGCGGCGGCCTCCTGTTCTGCGCAACCGAGATGCTTCGCAGGGAAGACATGGACAACGTTGTCTCCCTGCTCCGATGATCGGCGAGGGCACGCTATCGTACCTTGTAACGTTACAAGAACTTCCGAGGTGGCCATGGAACTGATTTTCGAGAAAAGCCGGCCCGGCCGCACGGCGGGCTCCGTTCCCGCAAGCGACGTCCCGGAGACGGCCCTGGAAACCTTGATCCCTGCCGGGCTCCTGCGTGACGACCTGGATCTGCCGGAGCTGGCCGAGGTGGACATCGTCCGGCACTACACCCGTCTGGCCCGCCGGAATTTCGGCGTCGACGTGGGCTTCTACCCCCTGGGGTCCTGCACGATGAAGTACAACCCCAAGGTCAACGAGAACGCGGCCCGCCTGGATGGTTTCACAGGTCTGCACCCCTACGCGCCGGTGGCCTTCTCCCAGGGCAGCCTCCGGCTTCTGCACGAGCTGGCGGGGTACCTGTCCGAGATCTGCGGGATGGACGAGTTCACCCTCCAGCCCGCGGCGGGGGCGCACGGGGAGCTCACGGGCGTCATGATCATCAAGAAGCACTTCGAGAAGAAGGGCCGCAAGCGCTCCACGATCCTGATCCCCGACACGGCCCACGGAACGAATCCGGCATCCGTCGCGCTCTGCGGGTTCCAGGTCGCCACGGTCCGCTCCAACGCCGAGGGGGGGATCGACGTCGCCCATCTCCGGGAGCTGATGACGGAGGATGTGGCGGGGCTCATGCTCACGAACCCCAACACCCTGGGCCTTTTTGAGCGGAACATCGAGGAGGTGGCGGACATCGTGCACCGCAGGGGCGGGCTGCTCTACTGCGACGGGGCCAACGCCAACGCGCTCGTCGGCGTCACGAGGCCGGGAGACCTCGGCTTCGACATCATCCAGCTCAACCTTCACAAGACCTTCTCGACCCCGCACGGCTGCGGCGGGCCGGGCAGCGGGCCCGTGGGCGTCAAGCGGCACCTCGCGCCCTTCCTGCCCGTGCCGAGGGTCGTGAAAAAGGGGAAGCGGTACCGCTGGTCCGAGGAGTTCCCTCTCTCGATCGGGCGGGTGCGGGCCTTCTACGGCAATTTCGGCGTCATGGTGAAGGCCTACGCGTACATCCGCGCCCTCGGGGCCGAGGGGATGCGGAGGGTGAGCGAGAACGCCGTTCTCAACGCCAACTACGTCATGGCGAGGCTGAAGCCCCACTACCGGCTGGCCTATGACCGCGTGTGCATGCACGAGTGCGTCTTCACGGGGGAGAGGCAGGTCCAGGAAAGCGGCGTGCATACGACGGATATCGCCAAGCGGCTGCTCGATTACGGGTTTCACCCCCCGACGATCTACTTCCCCCTGATCGTACGCGAGGCCATCATGATCGAGCCCACGGAAACGGAAAGCAAAGAAACGCTGGACGAGTTTTGCGAGGCCATGATATCCATAGCCCGCGAGGCGAGGGAAAACCCCGATCTCGTGAAATCGGCGCCCCTGACAACGCCGGTCAAGCGCCTCGACGACGTCCTGGCGGCAAGAAAGCCCGACGTATGCTGGACCCTCTGCTAGAGGCGCAGGGTGGAGCCGTAAACAAATTATCCACAACCTCGAGAGACAGGACATGAAGAACTGGCTGAACTGGTCGAAGGAACAACTCGCGGAAGAGCTCTGGGCAACGGAGCCTCGAATTCGTCAAATATTGAGAAATTCCAAGCATATGGAAGAGGCGCGGCACCTGCTATTCGATTATCTCAACCGCCTCGAGCGCGACCTCTTCAACATGCGCTCCGACACCTATTTCGTCAATCTCAACATTGTGGAAAAGCGAAACGCGAAAGAGTGTATCCGGGTGCTCGCCAACACGATGCGGACCGAGAACGAGTACGTGACCCATTTCTCCCCCCTGCAGATCCTCTACGACCTGGCCCAGGGGAAGAGCGAGGCTCTCGACCAGGTCTCGGAGGCCTTCCTGTGCGAGTACCTCGCCCTGTTTTTGGGCATCACGGGCAAGGGCGGCAAGCACCTGAAGCGCAAGGAAGTCTTCCAGATGAAAGACGGCCGCGAGGCGGCCATCGCCCGCTCGAAGCAGCTCGACGACTACGCCGGAAACATCCGCCGATATTTCCGTCGGTACAAGACCGGCTACGACAAGACCCTGCTGCGCGAGAGAAAGGCGCTCAAGGGCGACATCCTCCGGTTCTTCGGGGCCACGGAAGAGGATTGGCAGGATCACCGCTGGCACCTGCGCCATGTCATCAAGGACCTGGAGACAATCCGGGCGCTGGTCAGGCTCGAGAAGGACGAGGTCAGCGGCCTCACGAGCGCCGCGAAGAACAACATCCCCGTCGAGATCACCCCGTATTACCTGTCCCTCTTCCGCAAGGAGGGACGGGCCGACTACGACCGGGCCATCCGAGCCCAGGTCATCCCCAGCATTCTCTACTGCGAGCAGGTGGCCGAGAGCCGGCGCAAGGGGATCGACCTGGATTTCATGGGGGAGAAGTCCACGAGCCCCATCGACGGCGTGACGCGCCGCTACCCGGAGATCCTCATCCTGAAGCCCTACAATTCCTGCCCCCAGATCTGCGTCTACTGCCAGCGCAACTGGGAGATCAAGGGCATGGACGACACCGTCATGATGGCCCGCAAGAAGGTCAAAGAGGCCCTGCGCTGGATCGATGAAAACGAGAGTATCACCGAGGTGCTCATCACGGGCGGAGACCCGCTCACCCTGGGGAACGACTATCTCGACTGGATCATCGGCGAAGTGGCCGCCATCAAGCACGTCGAGCGGATCCGCATCGGGACGAGAATCCCCGTCACCCTCCCCTTCCGTGTCGACGAGGGCCTCCTGGAGGTCTTCCGCAAGTATCACCAGTGGGGAAAGCGGGAGCTGGCCATCGTCACCCACTTCGAGCACCCCACGGAGATGACGCCCGATTCCCTGGAGTGCATCCGGAAGATCAAAGCAGTCGGCATGAACGTCTACAACCAGCAGGTCTTCACGTACTACAACAGCCGGCGGTTCGAGACGGCCCTGCTGCGAAAGACGCTCAAGCTCTCCGGCGTGGACCCCTATTACTCCTTCAGCACGAAAGGCAAGGAGGAAACGATCGATTTCCGGGTCCCCATATGCCGCATGGAGCAGGAACAGCTGGAGGAAGCCCGGCTGCTCCCGGGCCTGGTGAGGACAGACGAGCCCGTTTTCAACGTCCCGAGGCTGGGGAAGGTCAACCTGCGCGCCTGGCAGGACCACGAGATCGTCAACATCCTGCCCGACGGACGCCGGATATACCG
>MVQS01000418.1 GCA_002067855.1 Syntrophaceae bacterium PtaB.Bin038 | reverse complement strand
GGAGAACTTCCGCGCCATCTTCGAGACGGCCCCGGACTGCATCTTCATCAAGGACCGCGCCCTGAAGTACGTGCTGGTCAACCCCAGCGTCGAGACGCTTTTCGGCAAGCCCGCCGCCGAGATCGTGGGGCTCTCCGACCGGGAGCTGTTCGGGGAGGAGGCCGAACAGCGCACCCGGGAGATGGACTACCGCGTCCTCGACGGCGAGATGGTCGAGTTCGAGTCCTCCGAGATCATCAACGGGGCGTCCGTGACGCTGCACGTCGTGAAGGTGCCCATGTTCGACGACGGGGGCGAGATCACCGGCATCTGCGGCATCGCCCGCGACATCACGCAGACCCGCCAGCTCGAGGCGCAGCTGCTGCAGGCGCAGAAGATGGAGGCCGTCGGGACGCTCGCCGGCGGGATCGCGCACGACTTCAACAACCTGCTCATGGGCATCCAGGGCCACGTGTCGCTCATGCTCATGGACGTCACCGCGGAGCACCCCCACGCCGTCCACCTCACGGGCATCGAGGACATGATCCGCAGCGGCGCGACACTGACCCGCCAGCTCCTCGGCTTCGCCCGCGGGGGCAAGTACGAGGTCAAGCCCACGGATCTCAACGACCTCATCCGGAAATCCTCGGACATGTTCGGGCGGACGAAGAAGGAGATCAAGATCACCCGCCGCGAACAGGACGGCCTGTGGGTGGTCGACGCGGACTGCGGTCAGATCGAACAGGTGCTGCTCAACATGTACGTCAACGCCTGGCAGGCCATGCCCGGCGGCGGCGAGCTGACCCTCTCGACGCAGAATATGATCCTCGACGAGCAGTACGTGAAGCCCCACAAGGCCAAGCCCGGCCGCTACGTGAAGATCTCCATCACCGACACCGGCATCGGCATGGACGCGGCCACCCGCCAGCGCGTCTTCGAACCCTTCTTCACGACGAAGGGCAGGGGCCGCGGCACGGGCCTCGGCCTGGCCTCGGCCTACGGGATCATCCGCAACCACGGCGGCTTCATCACCCTGTACAGCGAGCGCGGTCAGGGCACGACCTTCAACCTCTACCTGCCCGTCTCCGCGAGCGGGGCCGTCGTGGACGCCGCGCCGGAGCGGAAGGTCATCAAGGGCACGGAGACGATCCTGATCGTCGACGACGAGGACATCGTTCTCGACGTGGGGGTCGAGGTGCTGAAGACGCTGGGGTACCGGGTGCTTGCGGCGCGGAGCGGGCCCGAGGCGATCGAGATCTACCGGCAGAAGGCCGGCGAGATCGACATGGTGATCCTCGACATGATCATGCCCGAGATGGGCGGAGGGCGGGTATTCGACGCCATGAAGGGCATCAACCCCTCGGTGAAGGTCCTCCTGGCCAGCGGCTACAGCCTCAACGGGCAGGCCTCGAACATCCTCTCGCGCGGCTGCCGCGGCTTCATCCAGAAGCCCTTCAGCATCATCGATCTCTCCAGGAAGATCCGCGAGGTGCTCGGCAAGCCGGCCGAGGAGCGCGCCGTGGCGTAATCGCCGCAACGATGGCTACAACGCTCCGTGCGTCCGAAACCTTCATGGTCTGCCGAGTGGGGTGGACGGGAAGAGCGGAAGCGAGGAAGAGCAGAAGAGCGGAAAGAATAAGTTCCCCCTTCCATTCCGCTCTTCTTAACCTCTTCGCTTCCTAACTTCATGGACGAGTACCTGAAGCTTTTGTTCAGGGCACCGCCCGCGGGAGACGCCCCCGGATCAGCTTCGAGGGGCGGCGGCCGGCGGCTTGAGGTGCGAGAACTCGTACTCCTTCTCCTGGACCTTGAAGACGATCTTCTCTTGGGCGTTTTCCAGCAGCTTCCCCTCGATCACCCGCTTGCAGCCGAAGTCGTAGAACGTGATCTGGTGCGTCGGCATGTCCTTCTCGGCGAGGTCCTTGAACGAGGCCTTCTGCTCCTCCGGGCTCAGCTCCCGGACGGTGAGCTTCTGGGCACGCTCCCGGGTCTCCCAGTCCGACGTGCGGATGATGACCCTGTAGTTGGCGTGGAAAAGAATGGGCATCTTGATTTCGGTCATCGGCGTCCCTCCTCAACCGTTGTCTTCTTGCATTCCCTGGACGCTGTCCCCCCTTTTCTTAGAGGTTGTCATCCCTTCCCCCCTGTGCTACGATCTGCCCGCCGATCGGATTTCTTTCTCAACAGGGCTCGTTGTCGGCGGCGGTGTCGTTCCGAAGGCCTGATGAGACAACCCGCAAGGAGCAGCGCCATGGATTTCGGAGATTTCGTCGTCGTCACCCATCCCGGCCACCCGATGAGGGGCGCCCGCGGGAAGATCGTCGGCCGGCGCGGGGAATACCGCACCGACGACCCCTGGTTCCTCGTGTACCTGCCCAGCCGGATGCGGAGCTACCTGATCCCCGGATCGGCCCTCGAGGTGGAAAAGGTCGGGCCGACGGCGGAGCGCGATCTCCTGTACCAGTGATCGGCCATTGCCCGGAACGGTTGGCCCGGAAACCCGGGCGGGAAAGAAGGGGGGACGGTTCCCGGAATCGCCCCCCCTTTTTATGTCTCCCTGAGGCGGACCCCCTTTGCCGTCACGATCCCCGTCACCAGCCGGGCCGGCGTGAGATCGAAGGCCGGGTAGAAGCCCTTCACGCCGGGCCCGCTGATCGGCGTGCCGCGGAACTCGAGGACCTCGCGGGGGTCCCTCTCCTCGATCGGGATGTCCTCGCCGCGCGGCGTCTTCGCGTCCGGCCCCCCGTAGGCCAGGATGTAAACGGGGATGCGGAAGTAATCGGCGCAGATCGCCAGCTGCAGCGTCCCCACCTTGTTCGCCACCGTCCCGTCCATGGCCACCCGGTCGGCCGCGGCGAAGACCTTGCTCACCATCCCGCGGGACATGCAGTGGGCGGCCATGTTGTCCGTGATGAGCGTCGTGTCGACGCCCAGCTCGCTCACCGACCAGGCCGTGAGCCGGGCCCCCTGCAGGTAGGGCCGCGTCTCCGTGCAGACGACCCGGATATCCTTGCCCTTCTCCCGGGCGAGGCGAAGCATGTAAAGAAGCGCCGGGCCCGCGAAGCAGTGGGTCAGGATGCGGTCGCCTGAGGCGAGAAGCGTCTCGGCGTGGCGGCCCGTGTCCTCGGAGATCCGGCGCTGCGCGTCCAGGGCTCGGCGCAGGGACGCGAGGATCACCTCGGATGCGGGCGCCGAGCCGTCGGCCTCCCCGATGCGGCCCATGAGCTTGTTGACGAGGGCCGCCAGGTGATAGCCCGTGGGCCGGGTTGCAATGAGCCGTGCCGCGGCCCCTCGGAGCGCCTCGTCCCTTCTCGCGGTGCCTTCGCGCTCGGCCTTTCGCGCCGCCAGGTACAGGCCGTAGCCCGCCGTGATGGCGATATCCCCCGCCCCCTGCACGGCCATCTCCTCGATGGCCCGGGCGACGGCCTCGTGGTCGGGGCAGCGCAGCCGGACGATCTCCCCCGGGAGCCTGCGCCGGTCGATGACGACGAGCGCATCGCCCTCGAGGAAGACATTGTCCTCCAGGTCCATGAGAAGCGGCTTCTTCATGAGAGGTCCGGGTGCGGGGCCCTGCGCCCTACTTCTTCTCGGGGATGCTGAACCGCCAGGCGCAGAACCATTCGTCCGGGTGCTTGTCGGGCGGGCAGCCGAGGCACTCCGTCTTGATGCG
>MVQS01000417.1 GCA_002067855.1 Syntrophaceae bacterium PtaB.Bin038 | reverse complement strand
CCGTCAAGGCAAACCGTATCCCGTGTGAAGGGTCACGCATGAGAATGCGGGATTGTTCAACGCCGGTTCCGGGCGTGAGCAGCGCGCCGGCGGCAATCGCATGAGAAGTGCGGCTATGAATCGCCTTTTCGACCCCGATACCTTGACACTTCGACCGCACAGCATTCGGCCCGTGCGCGCCGAAAGTCAATAATCAGGCCTGACCCCGGGTCCCTTAGATCCGATCGAGGACCGCGGGGTCGATGCCGTGCCCCGTGTCACGCACCGAAAGCCTCAGGTAACGGCCCGGCGGCAGATCCTTCCCGTTCGCCTTGCAGGGCATGCCCGAGAGTTCCACGGGATCGAGCTTCACCTCCAGGATACCCGTGCGCCCGCGCATGGCGTGTTCGGCGTTCGAGCACAGGTTCATGACGATCTGGTCGACGTGGACGCGGTCGATCAGGACGATACTGCGATCCCCGTTCGGGACGGAAAGCTGCAGATCGACCGTCGAAGGGATCATGGCCCGCAGCATGTCCTTGCTGTTCCGGAGGTGGCTCGCGAGATCGAGCGGCCGTTTCCCCGTCTCCCCCTGACGGCTGAAGGTCAGGATCTGCCTGACCAGTTGCCGTGCGCGATCCGCCGCCTTCAGCACCTGGTCGAGGTTGGCGGCCGCCTCCCCGTCCCGCAGTTCCATACGGGTCAGTTCGGTGAACCCCACGATCGTGGTCAGCAGGTTGTTGAAGTCATGGGCGATGCCCCCCGCCAGGGACCCGAGGGCCTCCAGCTTCTGCGCGCGGAACAGCCGCTTCTCCATTTCGCGCTGCTCCGTGACGTCGCGTATCGACTCGATGGCGCCGAGGATTTCGCCGTCCGGCCCGAGTATGGCGCTCGCCGTGCCCTGCAGGTGCCTGCGCCGTCCCCTCAGCAGGGGAACCTCCGCCTCGCCGGTGATTCTCTGCCCCATGACGCTGATGGAACGGTACTGTCCGGTGTCGCCGCCTCCGCCGAGGGCGATGTCGATCAAGATCGGCCTCTTTTCCCCATAGAAGGGGAGTGCGTACTCGCAATCGCCGAAGCCGATCATCTCCGAGGCCGGCACCCCCGTCATTTCCTCCATGGCCCGGTTCCACATCGTCACGACACCGTCGCGGTCCACGACGAAGGTGGCGTCCGGCAAAAAGTCGATCACACTTGCCAGGCGGTGTTGCATGGCCCGCAGTTGCCGCTCCGACTTCAGCCGCTCGGTCACGTCGTGGAGCAGGCTCAGCATGCATGGCCGATCGCCGAGGGCGATGATCTCGGCGGAGAACAGGACATCCCTCAGATCGCCGTACCGGGTTACGAGCCTCACCTGGCGCTCACGCACGCGCCCGTCGCGAACGAGTGCCTTTGCAATCTCCTCGCGGACCGTGGGGTCCTCCCAGATCCCCAGGTCGATGGCCGATGCGCCCACGAGCAGCTCCCTCGGATAGCCCAGCAGATCGCTGAAACTCGCGTTGGCATCGATGAAGACGCCCCTGTCGATGGTCGAAATGACCATGGGGGCGGGGTTGGCATGAAAGGCCTTCGAGAAGCGCTCCTCGCTCTCCCGGAGATTTTGCACCGCCTCGTGCAGCTCCGTGACGTCGATCTGGGTCGTGAGAAACGCCTTCTCGCCGCCGACTTGGATGACCGTCGCCGACCACAGGACCTGGATGATCCTGCCGTCCTTACGGCGCCGGCGCACGGGCGCATTGGAGACGGCGCCCTCCCGGAACAGCCGTTCAATCAGGGCGTCCCGCTCGGCGGGGTCGGCCCATAGCCCCAGCGCCGTCGACGAGCGCCCGATCAGTTCGTTGCGCCCGTAACCGGTCATCTCGAGGAAGCGGTCGTTGACGTTGATATAACGGCCGCCGTCGATCGAGGCGATCGTCATGGCCGCCGGGCTGGAATGGAAGGCCTGGAAGAAGCGCGCCTCGCTCGCACGCAGGGCCTCCTCGGCCTGCTTGAGCGCCGTGATGTCGACGAGCACGCCCTCGATGTACCGGATGCCCCCGGCTTCGTCCCTCACCGCCCGCGAGTTGATGAGCCCCCACAAGACGCCGCCGTCCCGGCGGCGCAGGCGGACCTCGAAGGAGACGAGGTGGTCCGCTTCCTCGAGCTGCCTCATGCCGGCATCCCGTTCGGCCTCATCCACGTAGAGCTGCCGGCCGATGTCGGTGACCTCGCGGAGCATTTCTTCGGGTGAGCCGTAGCCGAAGATCCGCGACATGGCCGGGTTCACGTACAGGTAGCGCCCCTCGAGGCTGGAACGGTAGATCCCCACGAGCGTGTTCTCGAAGATCACCCGGTACTGCCGCTCGCTCTCTTCGAGGGCCCGCTCCGCCAGCATCCGCTCCGTGATGTCCCTCCCCACCGACTGGAACTCCGCGAGGCGGCCCTGCTCGTCAAACAGCGGGACGTCGGTCCAGTCTATCCACCGCGTCTTGCCGTCCCAGGCGTTTACGGCATGCTCGCAGCGGGCGGTTCGGGGCCGGCAGGCGAGGTCCCTGTAGAACAGCATAACCCCCTCGCGGTCGCCCTCCGGGATGAGCTCGGTCCACCGCATCCCCACGAGCTGCTTCGGGTCTTTCCCGAAGAGGCCGGCATAGGCGTCGTTGACAAAGGTCAGGGTCGTGTCGGGAAGCCAGCGGCACACGGCGTCGGTCTGGGACTCCACGATGGCCCGGTAACGGCGCTCGCTTTCGCCCAGCGCGGTCTCCGCTTTGGCCAAAGGGGTGATGTCCATGAACGAAATGATGAGAGAGGACGCGGCGTCGCCGTCCTGAACGCGCCGTCCGGTGATCATGATATCAAACGGCGAACCGTCCCGTTTCAGCACGGAGAGCCGCCCTTCCCAGAAACCGTTTGCGCGGGCGACTTCCAGGATCCGTTCCGCCTCCTCGGGTGACCGGGCGAACGACGAGACCTTCCGCCCCAGCACCTCACGGGGGTCATCGAATCCGAAGAGCCGGAGACCTGCGGGATTGACGTATGCCAGGAGACCGTTGCAGTCGATCAGTGCGATCGCGGCGACCGAAGAGGCGAGCATCTCCTCCTGAAGCTTCGCTTCGCCCTTGAGGCGCCGGATATCCGTTACATCCTCGATCATGCTGAGGATGGTCTCTTCCGGTCCCGCAGAAACGAGCGCGGAGGAGCACCGGGCGCGGATCGGCCGCCCGGCCCTGTGGACCAGAACGGTCTCCATGGTCTCGACCGATGAGCTCTCCCTCAGTCTAAAGAGAAAACGCTCGCGATCCTCCTTTTTCCCGTAGACAAGGGCCGTGTTCATGCCCATGACCTCGCCCCGGCTGTATCCCGTCATGCGCAGCAGCGCATCGTTGCAGTACAGGATCCGGCCCGCCGCCGACGAGAGAACGATCCCTATCGAAGCCTTGTCCAGCATGGCTTCGAGTGAGGATCCCAGCGGGGGAAAGGGGTCTGAGGGGGCGGTCTCCCGGCCCGGGCGGCAGCCTCGGCCCTGACCGATACGGTCAAACGCCTCCCTGGTATCGTCCATGGGTTCCTCCCGGGGTGAATGGGATGACCCCCTGCCAGTCCCATCTTTCAGCGTGCCGAGTCGAATAGTGAGACGGCGAACAGCGATATCATAAGGCGGGAGAGACAGGGTTTAAGTGTCCCTGTGCAAATACGGTGCCTGTTGAGGGGCCACAGGTTCACATCCCGTATAGAGGTCATTGTCTTCCCGTTCCGAATTTCCGGCCGCATCGCCGGTAAGCGGTGGTCATTCTCTGTCTGCGGAGCCGGTGCAGCCGCAGGTCCCTTGTTCCTTCAGGCCCGGTTCCTGTTCCTTATACCCGGGATGGGCCGATCAGGATGCCATATGAGAGAAAGAGTGACGGAGTGAAAATACGGCTAAAGTTATTGGCCGCTTATTCCGATCGGAATGATCGGTTGTTTTTCCTTCGGTTGACGTTTGCGTATGGGTACGAAGATCCGAGCACGATCTCGGTTTACCGATAACCCGTTCAGACCAGGGGGGCATATCGTCTCTACAAAAGGAGGAATCCATGAACGTCCAGAAGCTGAACCAGTGCGTGGAGAACCTGAAGAGGGACCTGGGCGATGGCCTGCTTGCCACGAGCATCGTG
>MVQS01000416.1 GCA_002067855.1 Syntrophaceae bacterium PtaB.Bin038 | reverse complement strand
GTTCGGCTGCGCCCTCAGCATCGCCCCCCTGATCGGCTCCTGGTGCGACCGCGTCGGGCGGGTGCCGCTGATGCGGGCCGCCGCGGCGGGGATGCTTGTCCTCGCCTACCCTTCGTTCTGGATCCTCAACCGGTGGCCCGGGGAGATGTCGCTGATCCTCGTGCAGTCCGTCCTCGGGCTGCTGCTCGTGGTCTACGCGGTGCCGGGATATGCCGTCGGGGCAGGGCTCTTCCCGACCCGGGTACGGGGGACGGGCCTCGCGATCATCTACAGTGTCGGCGTCACGGTGTTCGGGAGCCTGACCCCTGCGGTCGGGACCCTCTTGGTGGAGCTGACGGGCAACAGGCTCGCGGTGGCCTGGTGGTTCGTCGCGGCCGCCCTCATCAGCCTGGCGGCCCTCGCGATGCTGGGTGACCGCGGCGAGGAAAAATGGATTGAAAGCGGAAGCGGCGCGGAGTAATGAGAAGCACTTCGTCGGGCGGGGCCGACGCGGCTCCGAGTTATTCGAATTCGGAAACAACGTCCCTGGTCTGGAGGAGGGTATGGGGGGAGATAAAGCGAGGGGCATGGCGGATTGGATCACCGCGTTGATCCGGGACTGGGTCGGCTGCGCCCCGGAGAACACGCTCGGCAAAGGGGACCGCGAGCCGGCCTGGGACGACCCGCTCGTCGGCTTTTCACGCGGCGACGACGCCTACTGGGAATCCTTCAAGGAGCACGTGGGGCCCTTCCACTGGACCCCCGCGGAGGCTTTCGGGATCGCCTTCCCCGACGGGAAAGTCCCCGGGAAGGACCTCTCCGTCATCAGCTGGATCCTGCCCCAGACGCAGGCCACGAAGCTCGACAGCCGCAAGGAGAAGACCTACCCGCCCGAGCGCTGGGCCCGGTCCCGCATCTGCGGTGAGGCGGCCAACGAGAAGCTCCGCCGCTACGTGACGGCGGAGCTGGGAAAGGCGGGCATCCGGGCGGCGGCACCCGTGCTGCTGGCCCGGTTCTCCCGCATGCCCTCCGAGAAATTCACCTTCGCCTCGACGTGGTCCGAGCGCCACGCCGCCTTCGTTG
>MVQS01000415.1 GCA_002067855.1 Syntrophaceae bacterium PtaB.Bin038 | reverse complement strand
ATGCACTTGAAATCGGTGGGGCACTCCTGCTTGAGGCAGGGGCTGCAGTCCACGGGCCTGCGGACGAGCACCGTCTGATCCCCCAGGGGATAGGTGGTCTCCGGGTTCGTGGATCCGAAGATCGCGACCGTGGGGACCCCCAGGGCCCCGGCCACGTGCATGAGCCCCGAGTCGTTCGTGACGAAGAGGTCGCAGCAGGCGATGAGCGCGATGGCGTCGCCCAGGGTCGTCCTGCCGGCGACGTCGACGAGGGAGGTTCTCGCCGCGGACTGAACCGCCTCCGTGCCGGCCCGGTCCCCCGCGCTTCCGAAAAGAATCACGGGACAGGCGTATCGCTCGGCGAGCCGGTCGGCCACGGCCGCAAAGCGCTCCGGGAACCATCGCTTCGCCGGCCCGTAGGCCGCACCGGGGGCCATGCCGACGATCGGGCGCCTCCCGGCGATGCCCAGCCCCGCAAGGTGCTCCTGTGCCGCCCGCCTCTGCGCCTCCGAGGGGACGAGGGAAACGGCCGTGCCGGCCGATGCGAACCCCAGTGCCTTGAGCATCTCCACGTAGTAGAGCGACTGGTGCACGGTTTTGATCCGGGGTTCGAGCCTCACCGGGTGGGTGAGCAGCAGGCCGCGGGCATCGGTGCTGTATCCGGCGCGCACCGGGATCCCTGCGAGCCGCGCGATGACGGCGGCCTCGATGGCGTTCTGCAGGAGGATCGCCGCGTCGAAGCGCCTCTGCCGGAGATCCCGGGCCAGCCGCAGGATCCCGCCGAGGCCGTCGTGCCGCCCCGGCCTCTCGTAGACCAGGACGTCGTCCGCGGCCGGGTGCATCCGCACGAGATCGGCGACCCAGGGCTTCACGAGGACCGTGATGCGCGCCGCCGGCAGCGTTGCGCGCACGGCCGCCATCGCCGGGAACGTCATGACCACGTCGCCGATCCAGTTGGTGCCCCTTATCAGAACCTTGTTGATCTTATTAAAGTCTATACTCTTCGCCACAGCGCAGCCCAAACCACACGAAGTTAGGAAGATCGGAAGTTCGGAAGAGCGGAAAGTGTTTAAAAACAGAACTTATCCGCCTGTTGTTCCATACGACTCAACATCCCAATAACCGATTCATATTCTTTATCCATGACAGTGAACAGGGTTTCATCAATATACTCACAAGCATAGCAGAATTCCAACCAGCTCTGTGTTTCCGAGGCCTCCTGCATGGCATCTGTCAGCTTATTGCAGAAAACAGCAGGATATTTTCTCTTCCTCCAAGCTTCGGCTAGATTGGAGCATACCGCTCTTGACGATCGTCTAATCTGATCTGTCAGTGCATATTTCTCCTCGGCAGGCAATTTCTTCGTGATCTGATAAATTTTCATCGCAAGTTCAAAGGACGTCTGGTAGACCTCCAAGTCCCGGAAGTGTTTGATCGTCGTCTTTCTTGAACCTGTCTTTTCCATCCGCTCTTCTGCTCTTCCTCGCTTCCTAACTTCAAGGTTGTCATCGGCCGATGACAACCTGATGCTTCCGGCAACATTTATCTCCCGGGCCCTCTTTGCTTTTTCTTTTCGTTTTCTTGTCCGCTCTTCTGCTCTTCCTCACTTCCTAACTTCGAGTTGTCACGGTACGTGACAACATGATGCCTGCGTCTGGACTAATCTCGTTTGGAACCCTTTTCTTATTACTTTCTTGACCGCTCTTCTGCTCTTCCTCGCTTCCTAACTTCAAGGTTGTCATCGGCCGATGACAACCTGATGCGCAGCATCACTGCCACGGCTTCGTCTTCCACCGCTGGTGGATCCAGAACCACTGGTCGGGGTACTTGCGCACCATGTCCTCGACCACCTTCGTGAAGCGCTGCGTGTTGACCACGAGATCGGACTCGTAGTCGTCGGTCCGGGTGATCTCGACGGGAGGCAGGATGATCAGCCGGTAGCGCCCGTCGGGCATCCGGGGCATGAAGGCCGGCAGGACGGGCGCCCCGGACTGCAGGGCGAGCACCGCCGTGCCGACGGAGGTGCATGCGGGCCGGCCGAAGAAGTCCACGAAGACGCCCTCGCGCGTGTCCACGTTCTGGTCGCTCAGGATCCCGATCATCTGGTTTTCCCGGAGCAGGCGGATGATCCGCTTCCCTGAGCCCCCCTTGGGGATGAGGGCGTTGCCGTGCCTGGTCCGGCTCCAGCCGAGCAGGTTGTCCAGGACGGGGCTGTCCAGGGGCCGGTAGACGATCTGCATAGGCCCGATCATCAGGGGGACCGCGACGGTCATGAGCTCCCAGTGGCCGAAGTGGGCCACCACGGAAAGGACACCCTTCCCCGCGGCGAGGGCCCTCTCGACGTGCTCGAGCCCCTCCGCGTCGGCCCACTCGGGCAGGGTCTCGCGGGTGATCCAGGGCATCTCGAAGAGATCGGCCGTCACGAGGGCCAGGTGGCGGTAGACCCCTTTGGCGATGCCCTCGATCTCGTCGATGCCCTTCTCCGGGAAGGCGTTCCGGAGGTTGTGCAGGGCGATGATCCGCTGTTTCGCCGAGGCGTGGTAGAAGAGGCGGAAGACGCCCTTGAAGATCGCCCGGCGCAAGCCCAGGGGGATCAGCCGGAAGGCGAAGAAAATGAATGCCGTTGTCCGCGTCGGTTCCATGGTCCGTTTTCTGTTTCTGATCTTGCCGCTCTTCCGCTTTTCCTCCCTTCTTAACTTCGCGTGGCCTCGGCCGGGCCGCGGTTGTCAGGGAGGACAAGCCATGCTTCAGCGGGCGCCGAGGCAGACGCGAAAAGCCGTCTCCAGTGCGTCGGCCCCCTCGAGGATCTCCGTCTCGATGGCGAGGCAGAAGAGCGGGCGAGGAAAGGCCGCAAGCCCGGAGAGCTTGACCCCGTCCTTTTCCGTCGTCACGAGGATCTCCGCCCCCGATTCGACGAGCGCGCGCCCGATCTGCCGGACGTCCTCCGCCGTGTAGCGGTGATGGTCCGGCAGGGCCCTGAACCCCGCGAGGCAGGCCCCCAGGCCTTCGAGGGTCCGCCGGAAGGACTCGGGCCTCGCGATCCCCGCGAAGGCGAAAACCCTCCGACCTGCAAGATGCGGGAGGGGCATTTCCGTGCCGTCCGCCGCGACGAGCTTTGTCGGCCGGATGCGCGCCCGCAGCACGGGACGCCCTGCAAGGAGCCCCGCGAGGGCGCCGCCGGGCGCATCGCCGCGCTCCCCGGACCGGGTCAGGACGACGACGCCGGCGCGCTCGAGGGACGCGGGCGGCTCCCGCAGGGGGCCCCGCGGCAGGAGGTGGCCGTTCCCCAGGGGCCGGCGGCTGTCGAGCAGCACGATGTCGAGATCGCGGCGGATCCAGCGGTGCTGGAACCCGTCGTCGAGCACGAGCACGTCGGCCCCGAGATGTTCCCGGGCGTACCGCCCCGTGACGGCCCGTTTCGGGCCCGCCAGAACGGGGACGCCCGGCAGGCGCCGGGCGATGAGAACGGGCTCGTCGCCCGCCTCGTCCGGACCCGCGAGGAGCTGTCTGCCGTCGGAGACGACGAGCACCGGGGCCGTGCTCCGGCCGCCGTAGCCGCGGCTCAGGACCGCGGGGCGCATGCCCCGGTCCCTCAGCATGCCCGCCGTCCGGATCGCCATGGGCGTCTTGCCCGTGCCTCCCGCGGTGAGGTTGCCGACGCTCACCACCGGGCATCCGACGTCCCGCTGGGGCAGCGCGCCGAGGTCGAACAGGCGGTTCCGCGCGCGGACCGCGGCGCCGTAGGGCAGCGAGAGCAGATAAAAAAAGATGTAAAGGGGCCTTCGGAACTCGTTCCGGGGGTCTCCCCACATGTCTCGGATCAGGGCTTCCACGTCTGGCCTGCTTTCCCCCTGCGGTCCCGGTCGGGGCCGTCATCCCGTGCCGGCATCCCGGATGCTCTTCTCCGCTCCGTCGTCCTTGAACTGCAGGTTGTACAGCTTGAAGTATTCGCCCTTCTGTTCCATGAGGCTCTCGTGGGTCCCCTCCTCGACGATCCTGCCGTCCACGAGCACGATGATCCGGTCGGCGTTGCGGATCGTGGAGAGACGGTGGGCGATGACGAGGGTCGTGCGGCCCCTCATCAGCTTCTCCAGGGCGTCCTGGACCTCGATCTCGGACTCCGTGTCGAGCGAGGAGGTGGCCTCGTCGAGGATGAGGATCGGGGCGTCCTTCAGCAGGGCCCGCGCGATGGAGATGCGCTGCCTCTCGCCGCCGGAGAGCTTGACACCCTGCTCCCCGATCACGGTGTCGTAGCCATGCGGGAGCTTCATGATGAAATCATGGGCGTTGGCCGCCATCGCCGCCCGGACGATGTCCTCTTCGCTGCGGCGTATGTCGCCGTAGGCGATGTTGCCCCGCACCGTGTCGTTGAACAGGATCGTCTGCTGGGTCACGATCCCGATCTGGGCCCGCAGGGACTCGAGCGTCACGGTGCGGATGTCCGTGCCGTCGATGGCGACGCGGCCCTCGCCGACGTCGTAGAAGCGGGGGATGAGGTTCACGAGGGTCGTCTTGCCGCCGCCGCTCATCCCCACGAAGGCGACCACCTCGCCCGCCCGGATCTTCAGGGACACGTCTTTCAGGACGGGGTCCTCCTCGTAGCGGAACGTGACGCCCTCGATGGAGATCTCCTGACGGATCGGAGGGAGCTCCGACGCTCCCGGGCTGTTCCGGATGTCGGGCTCCGTGTCCAGGATCTGGAAGATCCGCTCGGCGCCGGCGAGGCCCTGCTGGATCGTGTTGTTGACGTTCGTGAGCCGCTTGACGGGCTCGTAGAGCATCAGCAGCGCCGCGAGGAACGAGAAGAAGGTCCCCGGCGTCGAGGTCCCGGCGATGACCTGGTATCCCCCGTAGAAGATGATGGCCGCGATGCCCAGGCCGCCCAGGAACTCCATCAGCGGGCTCGAGATCGCGCGGACCGTGACGGACTTCATGGTGAGCCTGAACTGGCGCTCGTTCTCCTTCGCGAAGCGCCGGTTCTCGTGCTCCTCCATTCCGAAGGCCTTGACGATGCGGTTTCCCGCGATCGTCTCCTGCAGCAGCGAGACGAGGTCCCCCATGGAGACCTGGGACTCCGTGGCGATGCGCCGCATCCGCCGACCGAACTGGGCGATGGGGTAGACGGCCAGCGGGAAGACGAGCGATGCGATGAGCGCGAGCTTCCAGTCGCGCCAGAAGATGACGAAGACGAGGCCGATGAGCGTGAAGGAGTCTTTCAAGAGGCTCGTCACCGCCTCCGACACGGCGCCCTGCAGGTAGGTGACGTCGTTGGTGACCCGGGAGATCAGGATCCCCGTGGGGTGCTTCGTGAAGAAGGACAGGGGCTGGCGCAGGATGCGGCGGTAGAGGTCGTTGCGCAGGTCCGTGATGATGCGGAACCCGATGTGGCTCATCAGCACCGTCTGCCCGTAGTTGCAGAGCCCCTTGAGCAGGTAGATCACGATCACCGCGATGGGGATGAGGATGAGCATCCCCTCGTTGCGGTCGAGGAAGATGTCGTCCATGGCCGGCTTGACGAGGTAGGCCGACGCCGCCGTCGCGGCGCCCACCACGGCCATGCACAGCATCGCCAGGATGAGCCTCGGGGAGTGCGGTTTGACGAGTCGAAGGAGTCGCAGATACAATTTCATGATAAAAATGGCTCAGGGCGAAGGGCGTAAGGCGATGAGGTCGACATCACTTCATTTTTCCATGCCGCCTTCCGCCGGTGCCCGATCAATGTATCAACAGAGTGCAGTGCGTCAAGCTTTTTCCCATCAATCCCAGGGCGATGGACGCCGCGCGGCGCGCGGCGCCGGGCTCGCCGAGTTTCTGCCGGATTTCGGCAAGTTCCCGCCGCATCGCGTCGCTGCGCCGGCCATCCGCGAGGATCGCCTTCACCTCGGCGGCCAGCCGGGGCGCCGTCGCGCTTTCCTGAACCAGCTCGGGCGCCAGGGTCCTGCCGGCGATGAGGTTGACGAGGCCGATGTGCGTCACCCGGATGACCCTCCTGCCGACGGCGGCGGTGAGGGGCGAGATCCGGTAGGCGATGACCATCGGCGTCCCCAGAAGCGCCGTCTCCAGGGTTGCCGTGCCGGAGGCCACCATGGCCGCATCCGAGATGCCGACGGCGTCGTACATCTGTCCCTGCAGGACGGTCACGGGGACGGTGCGCCCCCGGAGGATCCCCTCCACGAGCGCGGGGTCCACCGTGTCGGCCAATGGGAGCACGAACTGGGCCCCCTCGAAATCGCGGGCGAGGATCTCCGCCGCGCCGGCCATCTCGGGCAGAAGGGCCGTCACCTCCTTCTCGCGGCTGCCGGGAAGGATCGCGACGATGGGCCGGGCGTCGCGCAGGCCGAAGGCCGCCAGGGCCTCCCCGCGGCTGCGGGTCCGCGTCACGGCGTCCAGCAGGGGATGGCCCACGAAGTCGACGTCGACGCCCATCTCCGCGTAGACGTCCTTCTCGAAGGGCAGGATCACGGCCATCCGGTCCACGATCCGCCGGATGCGGTGGACGCGCTTCTTCCTCCAGGCCCACACCTGGGGGCTGATGTAGTAGAAGACCGGGACCCCCGCGTCCTTGGCCGCCGCGGCGAGCCGGAGGTTGAAATCGGGGTAGTCGATGAGGATGAGCAGATCCGGTTTTTCCGCCCGGAGCATCCCGCGGAGCCGGAAGAAGACGCCGGCGATGAACCGGAGCTTCGAGAAAACCTCCGTGAGGCCCACGACGGCCATCTCGGAGGAGCGGGCGATGAGGCGGACCCCCTCGGCTTCGAGGTTCCGACCGCCCACGCCGCAGAAGGCGATAGAGGGGTCTACGGCCCTCATCTCGCGGACGAGGTGCGCCCCGTGCAGGTCCCCCGAGGCCTCGCCCGCCACGATCATGACGGTTCGGCGATGTTCCTTACGCGTCGGCACCATTGATCACGTCGCTGATCCGCTGGATCTCCTCTTCCGTGATTTCCGGGAACATGGGAAGCGACAGGACCCTCCGGGCCGCGTCCTCGCTCGCCGGCAGTTCCCCGTGGCGGCAGGCCGCGCCGGAGCGGAAGACCTCCTGCCGGTGCAGGGGGACGGGGTAGTAGACGGCGCAGGCGATGTCGGCCCTCGCGAGCGCCTCCTGGAGCCGGTCTCGTTCGTCCGCAAGGAGGGTGAACTGGTGGTAGACGTGACGGCAGCCGGGTGCCTCAAAGGGCAGGACGACGCCCGCCCGGCGGATGTGTGTTCCGTAGAGCGCGGCGGCCCTTCGGCGGCCCTCGCTGAAGGCGTCGATGTGCCGGAGCTTGACGCGCACGATCGCGGCCTGGATCTCGTCGAGGCGGCTGTTGTAGCCCAGCCGGCTGTGACGGTAGCGGACGGAACTCCCGTGGTTGCGCAGCATCCTCAGCGCGGCGTCCGTTTCCGCGTCGGACGTGATCACCATGCCGCCGTCGCCGCAGCACGCGAGGTTCTTGCTGGGGAAGAAGCTGAAGCAGCCGGCGTGGCCCAGGGTCCCCACGATCCTTCCCTTGTAGCGCGCCCCGAATGCCTGGGCGCAGTCCTCGATGACCTTCAGACCGTGCCTCGCCGCGACGTCGAGGATCGGGTCCATGTCGCAGGGCTGCCCGAAGAGGTGGACGGGGATGATCGCCTTCGTTCTTCCCGTGACGGCCTCCTTGAGGCGCGCCGGGTCGAGGTTGAAGGTCCTCGGGTCGATGTCGACGAAGACGGGCACCGCGCCCAGCAGACCGACCACCTCCGCGGTGGCGATGAAGGTGAAGGGGGTCGTAATGACCTCGTCGCCCGCCCCGATCCCGATTGCGCGCAGCGCGAGCAGAAGGGCGTCGGTCCCGTTGGCCACCCCGACGGCGTGCGGCACCCCGTGGTAGCGGGCCACCTCGGCCTCGAGTGCCGACACGTTGGGCCCCAGGATGAACTGGGTCCTGTCCAGCACGTCCAGGACGGCCGCGTCGATCTCCTCCTTGATTCGCAGGTACTGCCGGCGCAAATCCACCATGGGGATCATAGCCTGAGATCCCTCCCGGTCTTCATCTTCTCGTTGATCAGCAGGGCGAGCTCCAGGGACTTCCGGGCCTCGAGCCCCGAGACCCGGGGCGGCGTGCGGCGCACGACGCAGTCGACGAACGCGCGGATTTCCTCCTCGAGGGGATCGTGCCGGGGGACCTTCACGTCGTTGATCCCGATCTCCATTTTCCCCCCCGCCTTCTCCCTGCGCGCGAGCGAGACGACCTCGCGCTTGCTGAAGTCGACGGAGTGGTACCCCTCGAGGCCGAAGAAGCGCAGCTTCTGCATGTGCTTGAGGGTCACCCGGCTCGCGGTGATGTTGGCCACGCAGCCGTCTTCAAAGGTGAGCCGCACGTTGGCGATGTCGACCTTGTCCGAGAGCACCGAGACGCCCACGGCCTCCACGTTGGTCAGGGGAGAGCGGACGTAGTGCAGGATGAGGTCGAGGTCGTGGATCATGAGGTCGAGGACGACGTCCACGTCGGTGCCCCGCTCGACGAAGGGGTGCAGGCGGTGCGACTCGATGAAGAGGGGACGGCGGATCACGGGGTCGAGGGCGACGATGGCGGGGTTGAACCGCTCGATGAACCCGACCTGCAGGATGAGGTCCTTCGACGCGGCCAGCGCGATGAGGTCGTCGGCCTCCGCCAGGGTGGCCGTGAACGGCTTTTCCATCAGCACGTCCTTGCCGGCGGCCAGGAAGTCCCGCGCCACGGCGTGATGGGCCTGGGTGGGGACGGTGATGCTGACGGCGTCCACGTGCCCCGCGAGCTCGCGGTGATCGGCAAAGGCCGTGCAGCCGAACGCCGCCGCGGCCCTGTCGGCCTTCGACCGGTCCACGTCGGCAACGCCGACGATGTTCACGGTTTCGAGTTTTTGGTATTTCTGGAGGTGGTAGTTCCCGAGATGCCCGATCCCCACCACCCCGATTCGTATCTTGTCCATCCCTTACCTTGTCGTATACCCGTACCTATATGGAGGCATTCCGCTTACCGAATGTGAAGCTCGGAAGTTATGAAGTTAGGAAGATCGGAAAGGAGCGCTTCCTACCTTCCCAACTTCGCATTATTCAGGCACGAACGAATTCGGGGCAATCAGCGGGGCCTGTCACGAGTTGTCCTGCTTCAGCGCGTGACGCCCCGCTTCGACGTCTCGATGAACTCGATGAAGGTCCGCACCTCGGGCAGGTCGGGCACCTCGGCGCGGGCCTTCTCGACGGCCTTGGCCACCGTGAGCGACGAGCGGAAGAAGATCTTGTAGGCTTTCTTCAGGGCGGCGATGGTCTCCTCGGGAAAACCCCTGCGCTTCAGGCCGATGAGGTTGAGGCCGTACAGCGAGGCGTAGTGGCCCGCCGCCGTCGTGTAGGGAGGGACGTCCTTGGTCACCGCGGAGGCCCCGCCGATGATGCAGTGCTGCCCGATCCGCGAGAACTGGTGGATGCCGGTCAGCCCGCCGATGATGGCGAAGCGCTCCACGTGAATGTGCCCGGCCAGGTTGGCCGCGTTGGCCATCACGATGTTGTCCTCGAGCAGGCAGTTGTGGGCCACGTGACAGTAGGCCATGATGAGGTTGTTGCTGCCGATCTTCGTCACGCCGATGTCGGCCGTGGTGGACCGGTTGATCGTCACGAACTCCCGGATCGTGTTGTTGTCGCCGATGACGACGCGCGTGTCCTCCCCGCGGTACTTGAGGTCCTGGGGCGGGGCCCCGACGGAGGCGAACTGGAAGATGCGGTTGTTCTCGCCGATGTCCGTGTGGCTCTGGATCACGACGTTGGGGCCGATGACGGTCCCCTTGCCGATCGTGACGCCGGGCCCGATCACGCTGAACGGGCCGACTTCCACTCCCTCGGCGAGTTTCGCGTCGGGCGATATGACTGCAGACGGGTGTATCTTCATGAACCGTGTTCTCTCTCAGGGGTTGAGTTTCTTCTCCAGCTCCTCGATCTTTTTCCGGAGCTCCTGGATGGTCCTGTGCATCTCCGGCAGGCGCAGGATGTGCGCGTTGAGGCGCAGCCATTCCGTGTGGGGGACGGCCGGCGCGCCGGACATGATCCGCGAGGCCGGGATGTCCTTGTGGATGCCGGCCCGGGCCGCGATCATGACGTTGTCGCCGACGCGGATGTGCCCGACGAGGCCCGCCTGGCCGCCGATGATGACGCGCTTTCCGAGGCGGGGG
>MVQS01000414.1 GCA_002067855.1 Syntrophaceae bacterium PtaB.Bin038 | reverse complement strand
TAAGCGGCTTTCGGGAAATTTGCATCTGATCCTTTGCGGAAGCCGGCCGCGGAGAAAAGAAAAGGGGCTCTTCCCGCGGGGAGAGCCCCTTGCATTTCTTCATGCCCTTGCAGCGATCGGCACGTCTTGCGACCGGAAAGCAGGCAACCTCGCTGCGTCAGTCCTGGCTGCGGAAAAGGAGTTTGCGGCGCGCGGCGGGCAGGGTGATCCGCCGCCGCTCGGGCAGGCGCCTCCTGCCGCGGCCGATGCCGCACAGGATCCCCAGCGACAGCGCCGTCATGATGACCGCCACGGCGGCCGTCGGGTTCTTCACGGCAAAGACCAGGGGCCACAGGATGCCCCGGACGATCTGCCTGAGCTCGTCGCTTCCGCTGATGAAATCCGCGACCGGGGGCGAGAACCGGTAGTAAAAATCGACAAATGCCCTGCCGGGCCCGTTCGTCAGGAGGCAGGAATCCCTGAATTCCCTCAGCCGCTCGACCTCGGGGGCCATGGCGCTGCCGAACGCGGCCGTCGCGATGAAGCATCCCCCGCCTCCGCCGCCGCCCGAAGACCCCGTGGACGGCTCGGGCACGGCGCCGCCCGGCACCGTGTATACGATCTCGTTGGAATAGCCGCTCTGGTTCCCCGACGCGTCGTAAGCCGTCACGGCCATGTAATAGGTCACCCCCGCGACGAGCGACGAGATGGTCGCCCGCGTCGAGGCTGCCACGTCCACGGAGTTCGTGTAGTACCTCGATGACGTCCCGTAGTACAAGCGATACCCCGCCACGGTCGGTTCAGGGTTCGGGTCCCAGGCCACCGTCACCGACGCCGAATGAGCCGTCGCGGCAAGACACGGAAGAAACAGGCCGGCCATGACGGCAAGAACGATCGGCAGGCGGCAGGAAAGGGGGAATCTATTTAACTTATTGTTTATACGATTGATTTTCACGAACGCCTTCAATCCGTACGCGTCTGGGTTCACGGGTCTGTACGGAACCCGGCTCTGTATCCTGAGCAACGGATGTACCAGGAATACAATAAAATTTGTAATGCCTCGATATTAATTAAAATTTTTCATTCTTGCCGTTGGCGGGAAAGCTCCGGAAAGGGCGGAAAGCGGAGGGTTTTTCCTTCATTGCTTTGAGAAGGACCCGCGCAAGCCCCTTGGAATATCGAAGACGGCGGGTGTAGGAAAATTACTTCACGCTTATCGGGTATCTTCGATTGCCGATCGAGGTTGCGGACGGGAACGACCTTTTCTCATGCCTGATCGGGGGACGTGCCGCCGGAGCAAGGCATGCCCCCTTCCGGTGCGATAGTTGCAAGCCCGGCAGACATCGCCTGACGGTGGCGGGCGACGGTCGTGAAGGAGCGGGAGATGCCGCGTTGTCGCATTCTCTTTATATGCCTTGCCTTCGTTTTCGTCTTGTCCTGCGGGCCCAGCCCCTCGGGGCGGGACGGCTCGCCCATCGATGTCCTTCAGCCGCCCGAGATGGAAAGCCGGAAGCCCGAGATCATCCGCCTGTCCAGGGACGGCTACGACATCACGATTACGCGGAAGGCGGGCTACACGGTGCGCGGGATCGTGGTCGGCCGCGAGAACTACACCTCGGGCTGGAACGCGCTCATCTCGCCGGCCGACGTGGCCCTGTGCTGGGGAAAGATCGCCGAGAACGAAACCTACAGGCGGCTCAAGTGGTCCCAGGGAAACCGATGGTACTTCTGGCGTGCGGGGGAGGATTTCGGCTACTCCAACGACTTCATCGCCGGGCACAGCTCGAACAACCACCTGATTCCCGCAACCCCGAACCTCGAGAAGGCGGTGAAGACTCTACGGGTGGGAGACGCGGTGGAACTGACCGGGCACCTCGTGGACGTGGCCGCGACGAAGAAATCGCAGGACTACTGGTGGAGATCGTCGATGACAACCTCGGATCGGGGCGAGGGCGCCTGCGAGATCCTCTACCTCACGCGCCTCCGGGTGCACGGGAAAGTCTATCAGTAAGAGCGCCCGCCCTGCCGGTCCGGCATCCGGAGGCCCCGGGTGATCGCGATGGCGCAGGCAATGGCTGCCGTCAGGGTAAGCGTGAAGGCCGCCCAGCCCGCGACCTGGTAGATCAGCCCCGGCACGAAGGAACCGAGAGCCGCCCCGGTGTAGTAGATGGAGATGTAGAGGCCGTTGGAGACGGCCCGGTTCTCCTCGGCGAGTCTGTTCATCGTCCCCATGGCGACGGCGTGGACGAAAAACATCCCTCCGCACATGACGAACATGACGGCGAAGACGCCTGCGCCGCTGGGCACGTTGGCGGCCAGCATGGCGGCGGCGAACACGGCAAGCCCGATCGTCATGGCCCGCTTTTCGCCGCCGGCATACCGGATGATCCGGGTGGCCCCCGCCGATATCACCACGCCCACGAGAAACCCCGAATACATCATGGAGATGACGAAGGCCGTATAGGAGGGGTCGATCTCCTTGAGCCGGAAAGGCAGGAAGGTGAGAAGGGCCATGAAGGCGAAGAAGATCGCAAAGGCAACGGCGTACAGCCTCGAAATGTTTCCGTTGCGCAGAATGGGCACGACGGCCGAGAGGCGGACGGGCGCCATGGACAGGCGCGAGTCGGCCCTCATCCTCGTGACGGCGACAAAACAGCCTGCCAGCGCGACGGCAAGCACGAAAAAGGTGGTGCGCCAGCCTGCATTCGTCGCCACCCAGCCCGAGAGGACCCGTCCCGTGAACCCGCCCAGGATGTTGGCCGCCACGAAGTAGGTCATGGCCCGCTGGATGTGCTCCCGGTCCACCGTGTAGGCGAGGTAGGAGGTGATGGCGGCCAGGATCGCCGGCACGCAGGCCCCCTGTAACAGACGCACGGTCAGAAGCAGGCCGTAGGACTCGGCGGCCCCGAAGGCGGCCTGCAGCAGCGACAGGACCCCGATCGTGACCAGGAGCATCCTCTTGGCGGGCTGCGATTCCAGCAGCAGGCCGTAGAACAGGGGGGCAAAGCTCAAGGGCAGCAGCACGGCCGTCATGAGCAGGGCCCCGCCGGAAGCCGTCTGGCCGAACTCCGCGGCCAGCAGGGGCAGGATGGGCTGAGGGGCATAGACCGACGCGTAGACGGCGATGGTCGTGACGAGGACGAAGGAGATGTCGCGAAGAAGCATCGGGTGTTTATGCCCCCGTTTTGCGCGGCGTGCAACCTTTTTTACGGGTTCGAGGCCGGCGGGCCCCGCTTGACTTGTCCGGCAGGCTCTGTTAGCAACAGGACATGTTTTTCCCGCAGCGCGGGAATCGGAAAGGAGAACGAACCCATGGCAGCGAAGCAGTGGCGAACCCCGCCGGCGATGCAGATCGACGCGGGCAAGAACTATCGGGTGACCCTGGAGACGACAAAAGGGGCGATCGTCCTAGAGCTTTACCCGCAGCATGCCCCCAAGACGGTCAACAATTTTGTCTTCCTGGCCCGGGAAGGCTTCTACGACGGCGTCGTGTTCCACCGCGTGATCGACGACTTCGTCATCCAGGGCGGCGACCCCACGGGCACGGGCCGGGGCGGCCCCGGCTACTCCTTCGAGGACGAGTGCAAGGGCAACCCCCTGAAGCACGGTACGGGGTTCATCTCCATGGCCAATGCGGGCCCCAACACCAACGGCAGCCAGTTCTTCATCACCCACTCGCCCCAGCCCCACCTGGACGGCAAGCACACCGTGTTCGGCAAGGTCGTCGAGGGGATGGACGTGGTCAACGCGATCCGCCAGGGGGACAGGATGTTGAAGCTCGCCGTCGTTGAGGGTTGATCACGGCTGGTGCAGCCTGCTTGTATATTGCCTTGAAGCAAGACCTTTCGTTTGAGGCAGTGAAGTGAGAAAGTTATGAAGAGCAGACGTTAGACGCGGATGTGTCTTAGATCCGCTCTTCCGATCTTCACGGCCTTGATGACGAAAGCCGTATGCAATCCGACGGACACGATAAAAAGAGGCGGGCGATGATAAACTTTCTGAAGAGTGCGAAGTTCAAGGGCATCGTGGCCACGGTCCTCGTCCTGGTCCTGGTCCCGCTTTACAGCTACTTCATCTCCGACACGGTCGTGACGACGATCACGGACGCCCAGATGACCATGGTGGACGGCAAGTTCATGATCGCCACCGAGTACCGACCCCTGGCCAACTACGACGCCAAGTACCGGTTCAAGTTCGACTCGGGGAACATCCAGAACGAGGCCATCCGGCTGAAGGGAAAGCGGGTCAAGATCTGGAAGTACGGTTGGCGGATCCCGATCCTCTCCATGTACGAGAATGTGGTGAGGATCGAGGAGGTGAAGTAGCCCGCCGGGTCATCTCCGGCCGTATCCCGAAGAGGTTGCGTGAAGGGCCGGCGCCGCCGACGGCACCGCCCTTTCTTTTCATGCGCAGGCGGGTGACAAGCACTCACGTCAAAACCGGCAGAGCGGTGCGGCAGGAAGGAAAGCGGCGCCCCGGCGCTAAAGTCCGTCATCGCAGAGCACGATATAGGATATGGGCCGCCGGGGATCACTCGCCGGGGACCGACTCCACCACAGGAGGTATTCCGTGACCGTCAGAAAGCTCATTTCCTGTGCAGTCCTCTTGTTCGTCTTCCCCGCCCTCTCGGGCTGCTGGTACGTTGCGGCGGCGGGGGCCGGAGCGTACGGGGGTTACAAGGCCAAGGAGT
>MVQS01000413.1 GCA_002067855.1 Syntrophaceae bacterium PtaB.Bin038 | reverse complement strand
CATCGGCTTCAAGGAAACGGCCGGCAGGAAGACGGACCGGATGAGCATCGTCGTCATGGTCGAGGAGAAGCAGCCGGTCACGAGTCTCGACGCCGCAGACGCCATCCCGCCCGAAATCGAAGGAATCCCCACGGACGTGAAGGCCGTGGGCCGGATCGAGGTGCAGTCCCGGTAACCGCAACGCACCGGAACGTCGAAGGAGGACCCCATGGCGCTCGAGAAAGCACGCGCGGCAAAGCGGGAGTATGTCGGCGACCTGATGAAGAACAAGAACGTCGTGGCCTGCGGGGTGGGCTACAAGCGCGTCGGGGGGATTGTCACGCAGGAGCCCGCCGTGGTGGTCTCGGTGATAAAGAAGTTGCCCCCGGAGGCCCTGGCCGTCGACGAGATGATCCCCCGGTTCGTCGGGCCCATGCCCACGGATATCATAGAAACGGGCGTCATCCGGGCCCTGCAGGCCCCCACGGACCGCTGGCGTCCCGCACCCGGCGGGGTCTCCATCGGGCATTTCAACATCACCGCCGGCACGCTGGGCTGTCTCGTGACCCGGGGAAGCGACCTCTTCATCCTGAGCAACAACCACGTCCTGGCCAACTCGAACGCGGCCTCCGCAGGCGATGCCATCCTTCAGCCGGGGAAGTACGACGGGGGCTTCGAGGCCGACCGGATCGCGACCCTCGAGGCTTTCGTGCCGATCCAGTTCGAGACGTCGCCCCCCACCTGCCTCGTCGTGAGCGACTTGGTCTTCATCCTGAATATTCTCGCACGGCTCGCCGGGTCCCGTCACCGGATCCTGGGCTACCGGGCGGCGGCGGAGGCCAACCTCGTAGACGCCGCCATCGCACGGCCCCTGGCGCCGGACCTGGTCGAGCGGCGGATCCTGAACACCGGGGTCCCCAGAGGAACCCGGGAGGCGGGCCTCGGAACGGTTGTCCGCAAGAGCGGCCGGACGACGGGGTTCACCACGGGAGACATCCAGCAGATCGACGCCACCGTGCGCGTCAGCTACGGGAATGCCGGAACGGCCCTCTTCCAGGACCAGCTCGTCGCCGGCGCCATGAGCCAGGGCGGGGAATCGGGGTCCGCAGTCCTCGACGGCGAGGGGTACGTGATCGGCCTGCTTTTCGCAGGCTCCGACTCGACCACGATCCTCAACCGGATCGCCAACGTCACGAACGCCCTGAACGTGTCCATCGCAAGCTGATCGCAGCCCGCCGGCCCGTGACCGCGCGGAAACGCCCGCTGACACAAAAAAAACGATCCCCGCGTCCGAGCGGGGATCGCCTCGTTGCCCGAAGGCGGCTTCGCCTATCTAGCGCCGGTAGGCCTTGAAGTTGTACTGCTTGCCGTCGAACGTCGCGACGTAGCCCGTCACGGCGCCCTTCGCCCCCAGGAAGAAGCGGACGAAGTGGAACGGCCTCTGCTGCGCCTGCGCGTTGTAGAGGATCACCTGCCCCTCCCTGTAGTACTCGGGAATGACGCTCGAGGTGAGGTCGACCGGCTTGAAGCCCGGCACTTCGGCCCTCCCCTTCGAGGAGAACCCCGTCTTGGGGTAGTTGTCCGCCGCGAAGCTGGCCCACCCTTCCCGGCCGTCCTCGAACTTCAGCACCCAGTTGCCCGTCAGGATGTCCTGCGGCTGCGCCGCCTGGAGCTTCGCCGGGCCGGGCGCCGCAAGGAACAGCGCAACGACCACGACCGACAGAATGATACCGAACCGTTTCATGCCCACCTCCTTGAATTTTCGTTTTCCATGGGGACCCTGCATCATGCTTCCCCGCAAGACATAGCAAGAAAGATGCCCCACGGCCCTGAGAATGGGGCTGCAAATTCTTTCGTGACCGGATTTTTCTTTCATGAGATGATCAATCAAACCGCCGTTGGAAAGGAGGGCAGGAACATGACCCCGTGCACGTCCGCCAATCCGTTTTCGTTTCCTTTCTCGGGCGACGTCACACAGGCGATCAACCCCTGGTCCTGGTGGCTTCGGCTGATGAGCCAGATCGGGTTCGTCAACATCAACCTGACGAAATCCTCGGACCCGGCCCTGGAGCGCCGCATCACGGAGGAGGTAGCCGGTTACGGACGCCAGCTCGGCCGCGTGATCGAGCTTCTCGAAGCCCTGCTCACCCACACGGATAAACAGGCGTGGTCGGACGGCGAAAAGAAGGCCCTGGACGATTTTCTGGAACTCGCAGCGGAGATCGCCGCCGTGAAAGGCGGTTACACGGCGCCGACGAAATCGAACATCGACCGCTTCATCGAAGGGATCCGGCGTATGAAGGAATCGGACGTGCAGAAATACGGCGAGGTGATTCAACGGCTGAGGAAGGAACTGCCGGCCTGATCCTTTTGCGGTCAGGACCGGACCACGTCCGGAGGAAAGGGGAATCGACGGCAAGATGAAAAAGGAAACGAGTCCATACACCTGTCACGTGTTCGTCTGCACCAACGACCGCCATGGCGAGCGGAAGTCCTGCGCCGACGGCAACGGGAACGCCAGGCTGAAAGAGCATCTGAAGAACGGGGTGCAATCGCGCGGGTGGAAGGGCCGCGTCCGCGTCTCGAGCGCGGGCTGCATGGGTCTCTGCGGCAGGGGGCCCAACGTGATGGTCTACCCGCAGAAGGTATGGTTTGCCGGGGCGTCGCCCGAAGACGGGGAGAAGATCCTCGGGGAAATCGCACGGCTGCTCTCCGCGGAGGAGGAAGGAGCAACCCGTTGAACCGCCGCCAGTTCCTGAAGGTTCTCGGCCTTGCGCCACTGGCGCTGGGCGCGGGAAGGGTCCCGTTGTTCGCCGACACACGGAAAGACCCCCTGCGGGGGCTCCGTATCATCGACGCCCACGCCCACCCGGACAGGCTCCATCTCACCAGGCACGAACCCGATCAATCATCGACGGTTGCCTTTATGACGGAAATGGGCATGGCCGCGAGCATCTTTGCCGCCGTAGGGGACCGGGTCCACCTCTCGAACGGCCGGCTTCCCGGACCCGAGCATTTACAGACGATGCGGCAGCTGGACTTCTGGAAAGACGGCATCGTCAGGTCAGGAAAAGTGAAGCTTGTCCTGAAGTCTTCCGACATCCGGCAGTCGCCGAAGCCGGGGGATGTACCGGGTTGCATCCTCGCCATCGAGGGCGGCGATCCGCTGGAGGGAAACCCGGCGAGGGTCAGCGAGTTCTACGAATACGGCGTACGCCTCATCACGCTGATCCACTACAGCAACAACCACCTGGGTGACTGCATGAAGAACTGGACCGGTCTCAACCCCGGACCGAGGAACGGGGGCCTCACACAGGCAGGCTGCAGGGTCGTCGAACGGATGCAGCAACTGGGCATGGTCGTCGACGTGGCCCACGCCGACTCGCGCACACTGAAACGGATAACGGAAATCACGCGGAGGCCCGTCCTGGATTCCCACGGGAACCCCTGCGCGCAGGCCGACACGAACCGATGCGGTCGATTCCGCACCTGGAAGGACATGGAACTCATCGCAAAGACGGGGGGTGTCGTCTGCACGTGGACCTGGGGGATGACACAGGGCAGGACCACGCGGGAGACCTTCCGCGACTGGGCAGACGAGATCGTGACGATGAAGAAGCGCCTCGGCATGGAGCACGTGGGCCTCGGCACCGACGGCGGAGGCGGCGTCCCGCGGTTCGTCAGGGGCTACCGGGACATACGGGACCTTGCACACCTTGTGGCCGCCATGCAGGAGGCGGGCTTCACGCACGCCGAGACCGCGGCCTACATGGGCGGCAACACCTACCGGGTGCTCGAGGCCTGCATCGGTTAACCCTGCGGGGGGCTCTCCCCGCGCGGCGTCGAGCAGCCCGGCTCCGCTTCGACCGGTCCCTGCGGAACTGCCGCACTCTCCCCGCCTGCGGCCTGCGACCCGGCGGGAAGCTCCCCGGCAGCCTCGAGGGCAACCGGCGCTTCCTCCCGGTCCGCAGCGCTTTCGGAATCGGGATCCGTGGATTCCGCCTGGATCCCGGGCCTCGCCCCCTCGATCTCGGCGATCCACAGCGGGTGGCGTCGCTCCGCGTAGTCGAGGCGGACGGCCCCGGTGAGGATCCCCCGAAGCATGGGACGGTTCGGCTCGAGCAGGATCGCCCCGATGTGGGCGACGAACGCCATGGCAAAGAGAACGAAGCCGATGTTGTGCACCCAGGTCGCCCAGAGAACGACGGCATAGGACATGTCCGGGGCGTAGAGGTTCTTGTAGGTCTTCACCAGCCCCGAGACGATCAGCATGGCGACGATGACGGCCATCCCGACATAGGCCAGGCGCTGCTCGGGCAGGTACTTGTGGAAGGGCGGCTCCTCGCCCCTGCCGAAAAAGCTCTTCATCACGTCGATCGAGGCCCGCAAATCCCCCCTTCGGGGAATCATCCCCCTGTCGCCCCGCAGCCCGTGATAGACAAGGTGGAACAGGGCCGCTGCGACAAAAACAATCGACGCCGCGTAGTGGACATTGAGCGAGACCATGTAGTCGGCCGACCAGGCCAGGCCCGGGATGGAGTTGATGTAGTAGCGGCTGCCCATGGGCAGCTGAAACATGCCGGACACAAGAAGCGCCAGCCCCGACAGGGCGACGGCCCAGTGCTCTGCGAGTTCGACGACGCTGTGGCGGACCACGCGGTTCCGTTCCCGGACGATCCTGTCAGACATCCTTCTTCCCGTCCTTCTCCACTTTGGCCTTCCTGCCGGAGAGCCACTGGAGGGCCCCCGCCGCCCCTGCGATGATCCCGACGGCAGGCGCCGCCAGCACGGCCTTGCCCAGACTGTCCGTTTCGGCCATCCGCCTCTCCACGCCTGGTTTCATGTCCGGCCTTCCCGGCCCCTTCTTCATCGTCTCGTGGATCCGATCGAAGGAGACCGGCGAGACGTAGAATGTGGACGTTCCTCCGTTTTCGTCCTTTCCGTAGAGAAACCCCCTCATCTGCCGCACCCGCCTTTCCGCCTCGGCCAGCGTCGCGTCGCGCGGCCCGATGAGCATCGCTTTCTGCGGACAGGCCTCGATGCAGCCCGGCGTCCGGCCCCGGCCGAGCCGGTCGTGGCAGAGGTCGCACTTGTACATGACCCCGTTGCCCATGTAGTCGGGCAGGATGTGCAGGTAGATGCCCACGCCGGACTGGCGCTGGGGGATCTCCCAGGGACAGACCGCCTTGCACTTGGCCCCGCCGAAGCAGAGGTCCTGGTCGATGACGACCGCCCCGTTTTCGTGCTTGTGATTCGCCGAGAACGGGCAGATCGTCGCGCAGGCCGGGTTGTCGCAGTGCATGCAGCGGCGCGGGACAAAAACGGTCCTCCGCACCCCGTCCACGTCGACCTCGGCCCGGTGGACGTAGAGGTAGTTGTACGGGGTGAGCCGGTCGTATACCTCGCGTTTCCGGGACCAGTCCTCGACCGTCTTCCGCGGCCAGGGCACCGGGATGGGATCCGCGACGGGCGGTATCCTGTCGCGGTTGATCTCCTTGCAGGCGGCAACGCAGGCCGGCACGTCCCGTCCCGGGCAGCCGTCGCAGAGGCTCAGATCGATCAGCGTCGCCAGTTTCCCGGTCCCGCGGGCCCGGGCCTTTTGCGGCCAGGCGACCCCCGAGACCGAAACGGCGCCTGCCGATGCCTTCAGGAAAGCCCTCCGGCTCAGCCGGGGTGCGTCATCCGATGTCTTCATCCCTTTTCCTCACGACAGGTCGATATACCGCTTCAGGGCCGCCTGGAAATCGTCCATCCCCTGACCGTTGCCGCCTGCGGACTCGGCCATGCAGCGGGACAGGTTGGCCCGGATGATGGCGTTCCCTGTCTTCTTCATCGCGGCGGTGACGGCGGAGACCTGGGTCAGGACCTCGACGCAGGGCGCCTGCGCCTCGATCATCCGCTGGAGTCCCCGTATCTGTCCCTCGATGCGCCGCAGGCGGCCGAGGATCTTTCGCCGTTCGCTGTCCATAATATACCCCATGGGGGTATATTTATCCATCCGGTCGTCCCCTGTCAATGGATTTTTTCGGACGGGCCGTGCCCGAGCGTCAACCCTGCCTGCGGCGTCGCAGGTCCTTGCGTTTCCCGGGCCGAAGGAACACGGAATGCGGGGAACTGCCGTGCCGACGCGGAGGTCACGGGTCCAACGGGCAATGAGGTGGGATCGGGAACGTCGGCGGAGGAGGACTTGAAAAACGGCGTGGCCCCGCCGTTTCCGGCAGGGCCATCCATGTCGAACCCCGGCGGCATACCACCGGGAACGTTTCTAGCATGCGGCAATACCCAAATCGTTACAAAATGTACATCAGACAATGTCTGATTTTGCCATCAGACATTGTCTGATGGCAGCCACTCCCGGATCTTCCCCACGAGGACGTCCGGTTTTCTCACCCAGCGGAAGTGGTCGAGAGCGTCGTCCGCGAGTGTCACATGCGTGACCCGCGCCCGGCGCATCTTTGCCAGGAGGTTCCCGACGGCCCTCGGGGGGGAGAGGAAATCCCCCTCGAAGGAGAAGGCCAGGACCGGCGCGTCCAGCTCCGAGAGCAGCCGCTCGCAGTCGATCGCGGCCCCCCGGGGTTCGTACCTCCCCGTGCGGGCCTGCCTCGCCCAGTCCCGCATCACCCCGCGGGCCTCGGAGCCCCCGAAGCCGAGCCTCCGACCGGGGAAGTACCCGAGGACCCTCGCCACGGCACAGGCCGCCTGGGTACCCGCCAGGACCCCTGCGTTCAGGGGGATATCCCACCCCCGCCAGTACACCGAGGGGGCCGCCACGAGGACGAGGCCGGCAACCGCTGAAGGGTTTGCCGCCAGGTACAGGCAGCTCAGCTGGCCGCCCAGGCTGTGGCCGAGCAGGTAAACGGCCGAGCGGGGAAACCGCTCCCGCGCCTTCTGCACGACGGCGGGCCAGTCCAGTTCGACCATCTCGCGGTAGCCGAAGTCGACACCCCGTTTGACCCGGACGGAGCTCGAGCCGATACCCCGGAGGTCCGCGGTGACGAAGCGCCAGCCCTCCCTCACGATCGGCCCGGCCAGCGGCTCGTAATACCGGGCGGCCGTGCCCATGGCGGGCATGCAGACCAGGACGGGCGCATCGAGCGCGGGGTCGGCCGCGAAGACGGTGATTTTCGAGGAGGCGCCGTCCGCCGCCGTGATGTCGATCTGCTCCCGTTGCATGGCAACCCTTTTGCGAATCCCCTCTTGCCCCTTGCTGCCCGCAACTGCTTCACAAGCGGGCTATCGTCGTTCCGAGCCACGGACCCGTTCCGGGGACGGGGTTAACCATGGAAGAAAGGACTTCACGATTCTTCATCTTCCCGGCGGAAGGGTACACCCTCCCCTCCATCCCCTCCCGTCATGGGCGGGGAAACGACGTTGCGACAGAGTCTGCCCGTGCGGGGGCCGCGTCTCTCATACCGGGAAAAGAAGTCGCAGGGCAACGAAAAAAACCCTTGCGCGACGAAACCCGCATGGTTATTAATCGGACCGGGCCGATGCCTCCCGGAGAGCCGAGTATTGTTCAGGACACCATGCGATACCGACTTGAACACTACCCCCTGATCGTCGAGCAGAACGTCACCTGGGGAGACATGGACGCCCACGGCCACGTCAACAACGTCGTCTACTTCCGGTACATGGAAAACGCCCGCGTCGAATTCTACCGGCGGATCGGCAAGTACGAGTTCGAGGAGCGCACGGGCATCACGCTCGTCGTCAAGTCGACTTCCTGCCGCTACGTCTCCGCGCTGGCCTTCCCCGACCGCATCGCCGTCGGCGCGCGGGTCACGGGGATGGGCGACGAGCAGATCCTCATGCAGTACCTCGTCGTCAACAGGGACACCGGCCGGGTCGCAGCGCTGGGCGAGGCGGCCATCGTGGCCATGAAGGGCGCCGACGGCACGAAGGTCTCATTCCCGCAGGAACTGCGGGACCGGATTCTCGAGGTTCAGCAGGCCGCGGTCTAGACCATTCTCCGGGTGCTCGGCTCCCTTGGTCGGGGCCTGTCTTGCCGCCGACCCCACCCGGCCCGCGTCCCTCCCCCACCGTTCAGGGACGCCCTCGCTCCCTGCCCAAGTGACCCGTTTTTTGCATGGCGCTGCAGTGGTCCATTCGGCCGCCCATGTCACCGCTTCGGTTGAACGCACGGCCGAACGGCTCCCGGGAGGGATGCAACAGGCAAATCACCGGGGTATCGCCCGCGGATTCGGGCCTTACGGGAGGAAACGGACCGGGGAACCGGTCACAATGACCATCGCCTGCGGCGCGCCGCCCCTGGAGCGCCAGGCGGACTGCCGTCAACAGGAGGACACATGGATCTGAGACAGACGATCACGGAAATGGCGAAGACCGTGCCGGGACAGTTCGAACCGCAGAAGGACGGCTCATCGAGGATGGAGGCCGTCATTGCCGAGCGCAAGGCGTTCCTGTCGAAAAAGAAGCTCACCTACGTCTGCCGCTTCCGCGTGGACGAGCCGGCCAAGGAGGTGCGCTTCTTCGAGATGCTGAAGGAATCGGGCTTCGGCGTCTCGAGCGGCGGGGGCGACGGCGAGATGAGCACGGGCTTCGGCTTCAAGAAGGAGACATACAACACGCTCGGCAAGGAGCGCAGCGGCACGATCGAGGAGCAGTCGAAGCTCTTCGGCAAGGATTACTCCTACTCGTTCGATTTCGGGACATTCCGAAACTCTGTCCGCAAGGCGGCCGAGACCGCCGGTTACCGCTTCGAGGTCAAGCTGACGGAAAAATCCGTGTAAGCGGGTATCCAAGGCGGCTGCAGAAAAGAATACGGGGCAACCCACGGAATGGGGATGCCCCGTCTGTTTTTATGCTGATAGCGCCGGTTACTGCAGGTTGCCGCTCGTGTCGTACTTCACGATGAAGCCGTCGTTGCCGCCCGCGTTGCTCGCCCCGTCGAGATTGCCCGCGGTGAGGCCCGTCATGTAGGTGGCGCCGCTTGAATCCACAGCAATGCTGCGGGCTGCTTCGGCTGAGCTCGTTCCCAGCATCGTCGTCCACTGCCGGGTCCCCGAGGTGTTATATTTGATGAGGATCAGGTCGTGGTCTCCTGCCGGAGTGAAGCCGTCGAGGAGAGCGTTGGTGTTTCCGGAGATGTAGGCGTTTCCGCTCGAGTCCACGGCCAGCCCGGACGCTACGTCGTTGCCCGTACCGCCGTGAAAGACCGACCACTGCTTCGTGCCCGAGGCATTGAACTTCGCCAGGAAGACGTCTTGCGTCGTGCCGCTGCCGTCGGTGTTGCTCCACCCGTCGAAATGGCCGTAGGAATCACCCGCCACGTAGACGTTTTCGGATGCGTCGACGGCGACGCTGTAACAGTAATCGAACACCGCGGACCCCAGCATCCGCGTCCACTGCCTCGTCCCCGAGGAGTTGTACTTGGCGACGAAGATGTCCTG